>JBGPVT010000149.1:0-5169 GCA_041491825.1 Xanthobacteraceae bacterium
GCGGTTCCCCCCACCCGGACGCTCGCTTCGCTCGCGTCCACCCTCCCCGCGAGGGGGAGGGAAAGTTATCACTGGTCCGCCGTCCGAATGCCTGCCCGGCCATGACGACCATTGCGGCCGCAGTCAGTTCTTTACGTCCGCGGGGACGTTGCCTTTGCGAATGGCAGGCACCACCGGCGGCTGGCCGGTTTCCATCAGGATTTTCTGCCCTTCCGCCGTCAGGATGAAGCGGACAAAATCGGTCGCTTCCTTTGGATTTTTTGCGGTGGCCGGAACGGAGGCGGCGTTGCGAATCTCTTCGCTCATGTTGACGCTCGCGGGAAAGCGGACGATTTCGATATCGTTTCGCGCGGCGACGGCGGCGGAATAATACACGACGCCGGCGTTCGCCCTTCCTTCGCGGACGGCGTTGACGGTATCGGGTACCGATGTCGGCTTAGCCGGATCGACGATGGCGGCATCGACGATCTTCTGCGCAATCTCCGGTTTTCCTTCGAGGTTCGCGGCGCGCTTCAAAAATTCGATCGTCCGGTTAGTGCCGAGATCCTTCTCGCCCGTGATGCGGATAAATTTCACGCCGGGCTTGGCCAAGTCCGCGATCTGGCGGATTTGCAGCGGATTGCCCTTGGCCGTGATGACGACCATTTCGTTCGCCGAGAAAATCACATACCACGAGGCGGCGTCCCGGTCGGAACCGGCGATCTTTTTGTGCATCAAATCGTCCGCGACCGCCGGGGAGGACGGCGCAAATACGTCGCAGACTTCGCCTTGGATGATGCGATCGGCCAACTGCTTCGAAGTGCCCGAAGTGAAATTAATGCTGACGTCCTTGTTCTTCGCCTCGAATGCTTTTTTGAGTTCGCGCATCGGGCCCGCGAGCGAGTCGGCGTGAAAGACCTCGACGGTTCCGGCGATGGCGTTTCCCGCGAATAGCAATCCGAGCGCCACCACGCCCGCGAGGAAACGGATATGCATGGAATTCCCTCCTCCCCGGCCTTCGCCGATCGCGGGCGGCCGAGCCGGTCCCCCGGCCGCTTCTCCCACTGTAACACCGCAAGCGCCGCCGGGCTTCCGAAGCTCTTGCTGCAGCGCGAAAACGGCGGTGAAGCGCACGTCGCGCCATGCTAGGCTTTCGTGAAAATCGGGAGACCGGGATGCTCAAGAACCCTTCGGCAGAACGCGCGGCGCTGTTTCTCGCCGCGCTCGGGGTCGTTTCCGCGTTGTTGTCGAACTTCGTCACTTACGTCCCGAACACCGACAATTTCCCCACGCTCGGCGGCGCGCCGCTGCTGCCCGGCATCTATTTCGGGATCGTGCTCTGCATCGGCGTTTTTCTCTGGGAAAAAAGAGGTCCGTTGGAACTCGCGCTCGTTCTCGTCGGCGTGGTGATCGCCTGGATCCTCGCCTGGCGGACGGCGCTTTCGGTCCACGACTTTCTCAACCAGTTTCACGCCGGCGACATCCCGGATACCCGCAAGTTCCCCTACATGTTCGTGATCGCGGGCGTGGTGGCGGGGCTGGTCGGGAGCCTCGGCACCGTCATTGCCGTCTCGCTCGCGAGCCCCGACTTTCGCGAGCACATCGATTGGCTGCGCACGATCGCGCTCGGCACCGTCGCCGGCGCGCTCCTGCACTTCGGCGATGCGCCGAACGGAACCTTTCTGCCGCTGTTCATCGTCTGGCAGGGCGCGGTCGCCGCCTCCGTCGGCTACGGCCTCTTCATCCCGCCGAAGCGCAAGCGCTGATAGTCGTCAAACGCGAGCTTGACGATCATTTCCCCTCTCCCCTTGTGGGAGAGGGTGATCGCGAGCGCGCAGCCAAGCTTGCGCAGGCTGCGTAAACTTGCCTGCGCGTGAGCGATCGGGTGAGGGGTCAGCGCAAGTCGACTGTTGCCGACTTGCGCCAAATAAAACTGCCGATCTCGGGTAAATCCGAGATCGGAGCGGGCGAAAAAAATCCAACGAAAAGCAGTACCCCCTCACCCGGTTCTCGCTTGCTGACGCAAGCTCGAACCACCCTCTCCCACATCCGAACTCGGGTTTACCCGAGTTCGGAAATTGTGAGAGAGAGACGAAGTCGGAAACATCCGACTTCGGCTGGGAGAGGGGAAGAAGTGTCAGAGCCCGGCCGCCGCCGGCAAAGGCCGCACGTGCCCGGCGCGTCCCTTCTTCAGGAGACCGGCGACGAGGAAAGCGAGCTCGATCGCCTGCTCGGCATTGAGCCGCGGGTCGCAGAAGGTGTGATAGCGGTCCGACAGATCCGTCTCGCCGATCGCGCGCGCGCCGCCCATGCATTCGGTGACGTTCTGGCCGGTCATCTCCAGATGGATGCCGCCCGCATGCGTGCCTTCGGCGGCGTGAACGGCGAAGAACTCCTTCACCTCCTGCAGGATCTGCTCGAAGCGCCGCGTCTTGAAGCCGTTGGCGGTCACGGTGTTGCCGTGCATCGGATCGCACGACCACACGACGATGCGCTTTTCCTTCTTCACCGCGCGCAATAGCGCCGGGAGAGACGCCTCGACCTTGCCCGCGCCGAAGCGGCAGATCAGGGTCGTGCGCCCGGGCTCGCGCTCGGGATCGAGAATATCGAGAAGCTTCAAGAGCCCTTCGGCGGGAAGCGACGGCCCGCACTTGATCGCGATCGGATTCTTGACGCCGCGGAGAAACTCGACATGGGCGTGGTCGGGCTGGCGCGTGCGGTCGCCGACCCAGACGAGATGGCCCGAGGTGTCGTACCAATCGCCGCTGGTGGAATCGACGCGCGTCATCGCCTGCTCGTAGCCGAGCAGCAACGCCTCGTGGCTCGTGTAGAAATCGGTGGTGCGCATTTCCGGATGCGTCTCGGGGTCGATGCCGCAGGCGCGCATGAAGTCGAGCGCCTCGGTGATGCGCGCCGACAATTCTTCGTAGCGGTGCGACTGCGGGCTGTCCTTGACGAAGCCGAGCATCCATTGATGCGCGTTCGAAAGATTGGCGTAGCCGCCGGTCGAAAACGCGCGCAGCAAGTTGAGCGTCGCCGCCGACTGGCGATAGGCGTCGAGCTGCCGATGCGGATCGGGCGTGCGGCCTTCCTTGGTGAAGGCGCTGTCGTTGATGATGTCCCCGCGATAGGCGGGAAGCTCCACGCCGTCCTGCTTTTCGGTCGGCGACGAGCGGGGTTTCGCGAACTGGCCGGCGACGCGGCCGAGCTTCACCACGGGTACCGCGCCGGCGAAGGTCATCACCACCGCCATCTGCAAGAAGACGCGGAAGAAATCGCGGATGTTGTTGGCGCTGTGCTCGGCGAAGCTCTCGGCGCAATCGCCGCCCTGCAACAGGAACGCCTCGCCTTTGGCGACGCGCGCGAGCGCGCGTTTGAGCGCCCGCGCCTCGCCCGCGAAAACGAGCGGCGGGAAGGTCGAAAGCTGCTTCTCGACCTCGGAAAGCGCCTTCTGATCCGGATAGTCCGGCATCTGCACGATCGGTTTCGATCGCCAGCTATCCGGGGTCCAACGCGCGGCCATGCTTGTCTCGCCTGCCTCTGCAATGAGGGCGGGGTTATACACTCAAGGAGTTACCGGATGCCAGTTGCCGTCCGATCGCGGGAAACGGCGATTTTTAAAGCCCGCTGAACCAGTTGTAGCCCCGATTTTCCCAATAGCCGCCGGGATAGTCGTTGGTGACGACCATCTCGACCACGTGCTTCGGGTTCTTGAAGCCGAGCTTGGTGGGGACGCGAATCTTCATCGGGAAGCCGTAGGCGCGCGGCAGCGTCGCATCCGCGAATTTGAAGGTCATCTGCGTCTGCGGCTGCATCGCCGTCGGCATGTCGATCGAGGTCCAGTAGCCCTCGGCGCAGACCAAGTTGATGTATTTCGCGTTTGTGTCGGCGCCGACGCGCGCAAGAAAGTCCGCAAGCCGCGCCCCGGTCCAGCTGCCGATCGCGCTCCAGCCTTCGACGCAAACGTGGCGCGTGATCTGCTTCTGTTGCGGCAGCGCATAGAGCTCGGGCAACGTCCAGGATTTTTTCTCCGCTACACGCCCACCGACTTTCAGCCGATAGCTCGCGCCGTCCACCTCCGGCGCTTCGTCCTCGTCGTAATAGGCGTTGAAGGGGAACGGGCGGGCAATCGCGCTTTCGGGGAAGGTGGGCGCGAGCCGGTTCGGGTTGAACAGCAGCGCCTGCGCGCCGTCATTGAAGCGGGAAATCGCCCGCAGCGCCTGCTCGGCCGAGACGCCGTCGATCACGTCGCAGCCGGCGAGAAAGGCGACGGCCCCGAGGCTCGCGCCGCCGCGGAGAAAAGCGCGGCGCGCGGGATCCGGCAAGAGTTGGGCCGCCTCCTTGACGAGATGCTTCGGATCGACGCCCGGAACTGCTTTTCGCTGGCGCGGCATGGTTTTCTCTCCTAGCTTGAGCATGATCTTTCCCGAAAACCGGTTTCCACCCCGGATCAAGTCCGGGGCAGGCTTTTTCGGGATCATGCTCTAACGGCCCGTGATCATCGCGCGCAGGCTTCTCGGCACGAGGAGTGCCAGCACGACGTGGATCGCCAGGAAGCCGACGATCGCGCCCATGGCGAGGAAATGCACGATGCGCGCATTGTCGTAACCGCCGAACACGAAGGTCAGTTCCTGCAACTGCACCGGCTTCCAGATCGAAAGCCCCGAAAGCACCACGACGACGCCGGCGAGAATGACGCCGAGATAGAGAATGCGTTGCACGGCGTTGTAGACGGAGAGGTCCTCGTGCGGGAGGCGGAAGGCGAGCGCGGCGGCGATTTCGGCGATCACCTCGCGCGGGCGGATCGGCAGGAGCTTCGTTTTGAAACGACCGGTCGAAAAGCCGAGCACGAGATAAACGAGGCCGTTCGCGACGAGCAACCACATCGCCGCGAAGTGCCACATGATGCCGCCGGCGAGCCAGCCGCCGATGGTGATGCTCTTGGAGAACTCGAAATCGAAGATCGGCGAGGCGTTGTAGATCTGCCAGCCCGAGCCGATCATGACGATCATGGCGAGCGCGTTAATCCAGTGGGTAACTCGCACCCATAACGGATGGATGACCTTTCCATCCGGGTGCTTTGTCCGCGCGCTTGACGTTACGGCTCCGCTGATCGCCATGCGATTCATGTATCAGAAAACGCATCCACATCCGCATCAGTTTCGCGTGACGAAAGCGTGATCGCCGGAA
>JBGPVT010000150.1:0-5131 GCA_041491825.1 Xanthobacteraceae bacterium
CCTCGTCTATGTCCGCAAGCTGTTCGAGATCATCGACACCAAGCCGGCCGAGCGCGAACCGGAAGGCTTGCCGCAGCTCGCGGTGAAAGGCGGCAGGATCGAATTCCGCGACGTCGAATTCTCCTATCGGCCGGGCGAGCCGCTGCTCCGCCACCTCTCCTTCACGGCGGAGCCCGCCCAGACCACCGCCATCGTCGGCCCGTCGGGCGCGGGCAAATCCACCGTCATGGCCCTGATCGAACGCTTCTACGAGCCGCAGGCGGGCACGATCTTGATCGACGGACAGGATGTCGCGAAAGTCTCCCGCCGCTCGCTGCGGGACGCAATCGCTTATGTCAGCCAGGATGTATTCCTGTTCTCCGGCACGATCCGCGACAACATCGCGCTCGGCCGCCCCGACGCGCGCGAAAGCGAGATTGTCGCGGCGGCCAAGGCCGCCCACGCCCACGATTTCATCCTCGGCTTCGGCCCCGGCTACGATACCCCCGTCGGCGAGCACGGCATGCAGCTTTCGGGCGGGCAGCGCGCGCGCATCGCCATCGCCCGCGCCTTCCTGAAGAACGCGCCGATCCTGTTGCTCGACGAGCCGACCGCGGCACTCGATTCGGAGTCCGAACACATGGTCCAGCGCGCGCTCGATGCGCTCCGGATATCGCGCACGACGCTCGTCATCGCGCACCGTCTGCAGACGATTATCGCCGCGACCCGCATTCTGGTGATGGAAGACGGCCGCATCGTCGAGACGGGCCGTCACGACGAGCTGGTGGCGCGGCGCGGGCGCTATCATGCCTTCTACCAGATGCAGTTCAGCGAACGGCGGGCGGCGAACGCCTGAGGGCCGCCGTCCTCGAGAACGGCGATGGCGAAACTCATTCATCCGGTGATTCTTTGCGGCGGCGCCGGCACGCGGCTGTGGCCGGC
The DNA here is from genome assembly GCA_041491825.1 of Xanthobacteraceae bacterium. GTDB lineage: Bacteria > Pseudomonadota > Alphaproteobacteria > Rhizobiales > Xanthobacteraceae > Palsa-892. Next base: position 922 of record JBGPVT010000150.1, read on the forward strand.
CTCCCGCGACAGCCGGCCCAAGCAGTTCCTGAAGCTCCTGGGGCCGCTCTCGACCCTGCAGGAAACGGTGAAGCGCGTCGCCGATCCTGAAATCTTCGCGAAGCCCGTCATCGTCACCAACCGCGACTACCGCTTCCTCGTGCGCGAGCAATTGGACGAGATCGGGCGCGACGCCGAAATCCTGCTCGAGCCCGCGCGCCGGGATTCGGCGCCGGCGATCGCCGCCGCGAGCGAGTGGCTCACCGCCCGCGGTCCCGCGACGCTCGCCCTCGTGCTCGCCGCCGATCATGTCGTGCGCGAGCCCGGCCGTTTCGTCGCCGCCTGTCTCTTGGCGCGCGCCGCCGCCGAGCGGGGCCGGATCGTCACCTTCGGCTGCGTGCCCGATCACCCGGCGACCGGCTACGGCTACATCAAGCCCGGAAAGACGGTCGAAGGCGCCGATGGCGCGAGCGACGTCGAGAAGTTCGTCGAGAAACCCGATCTGAAAACCGCCGAGCGCTACATCGCCGAGGGCTATCTGTGGAATTCCGGCAACTTTCTGTTTCGCGTCGACGCCTTTCTCGCCGAATACGCGGCGTTCGAGCCCGCGAGCTGCGAAGCCGTCCGGCTCGCGGTAAAGAAGGCCAAAGAAGACCTCGGCTTTATTCTATTGGACAAGAAGGCGTTTTCGGCGGCGGCGCAGAAGTCGGTCGATTACGCGGTGATGGAGAAAACCCGCCGCGCCGCCGTGGTGCCCGCCTCCTATGGTTGGTCGGATCTCGGCGGCTGGCACGCGGTGTGGAAAGAGACGCCGCGCGACGCCTCCGGCAACGCCGTGCGCGGCGAGGTCGTTCTCCTCGACACACGCGGCTCCTACGTCGCGAGCGAGGGCAGGCTCGCGGCGCTCCTCGGCGTCAAGGATCTCGTGGTCGTCGTCGAAGGCGACGCGGTGCTGATCGCGGACCGCGCGCGCGCCGAGGATCTGCGCAAGCTCGTGGAGGAGCTGCGCAAGCAAGGCCGACCGGAGGCGAGCGTTCACGCCCGCGTCCACCGGCCGTGGGGGAATTACCAGAGCCTCGATCAGGGCGAGCGGTTCCAGGTGAAGCGGATCGTCGTGAAGCCGGGCGGACGGCTTTCGCTGCAAAAGCACCGCCGCCGCGCCGAGCATTGGGTCGTGGTGCGCGGCACCGCGCGCGTCACCATCGGCAAGAAGGTGAGCACGCTGAAGGAAAACCAGTCGATCTACGTACCGCTCGGCAGCAAGCACCGGCTGGAAAATCGGGGGAAAATCCCGCTCGAGCTGATCGAGGTGCAGACCGGCAGCTATTTCGGCGAGGACGATATCGAGCGCTTCGAGGACGACTACCGCCGCAAGAGCGACGAGTGAAAATGCGAAAACCCCGCCGCCTCAAGCTCTCGCGCCAAAAGGGCGCCCGCCTGCCGCAAGGCGCGGTGGTGGTGGCGCGGCCCACCAAATGGGGCAACCCCTATCGGCCGGAGAAGATGACGCGGGCAGAGGCGGTCGCGAACTACCGGCGCGATTTGCTCGCGGGAAAACTGAAGGTGTCGGTCGAGGATGCGCGCCGCGAGCTTAAAGGCCGCGATCTCGCCTGCTGGTGCTCGCTCGACGGCCCTTGCCACGCCGACGTGCTGATCGAAATCGCGAATGCCAAGCGCTGACCGCGCGGCCGTACGTGCCGCTCTAAAATTCTCTGTCATCCCGGGCGAGGCCGAAGGCCGAGACCCGGGATCCAGAATCGCCGCACTCAATTCCCGCGATTCTAGATCCCGGCTCGCGCCGCGCTTCGCGCGGCATGGCCGGGATGACGGGAATTATTGTGCGCGCGAGAGACTTCTTCGGCTCACGCTTTGACGCGCTCGACGAATTTCGCGAAGCCTTCGAGCTGCTTCTTGATGAAATCCTTCGTCGCCTCGTCCTTCAGCTCGCCCTTGTCGTCGAACTTGTTCTGCGCGAGGCCGACGAAGATTTCCGGCCTATTGAACGTGAAGGCTTCGAGGAAGACGAACATCGTCCGCATGTGATACTGCATGCGGCCGCCGCCGAGCGGCCCCTGCGTCGCCGATTGAATCGCGACGGGTTTTTCCTTGAACGGCTGGTCCTTCATCCGCGACACCCAATCGATCGCGTTCTTGAGCGCGCCGGGGATGGTGTAATTGTATTCCGGCGTGACGATGACGACGCCGTCGGCGGCGCGGATGGCGTCGGCGAACGCCGTCACCGGCGCCGGAAATTTGCCGTCGGCATGAAGCTCGGCGTTGTAGAACGGAAAATGGTCGTAGGGCGGCGCCTCCTTGAAATTCATGCCCGCCGGCGCGAGCGCCGGCAGCGTGCGCATCAGCATGCGGTTATAGGAGGCTTTCCGCAGGCTGCCGCAAATCGTGACGATGTTCATTGCGTTTCCTTTCGATGAAAATTCCGCTCGATCGATAAAAACGAGCGCGTTTCATTCCCAATCTAGCAAGCACTTCATTCGAGCGGAACGTCCACAAACGTCTGGAAGCCATGCCGTGGGCGAATGCGTGCGATCCAAGCCGAAAGCCGGGCCATTTCGGGCCGGCCGGGTAGAAACGGATTGCGCAGCCAGCGGTCGGCGAAAATCGAAAGCCCGAGATCGGCGATCGAGAAGTTCTTGACGAGATAATCGCGGCCCTCGAGCCGCCGTTCGAGAATGCCGTAAATGTCCGCGAGTTTTTTCGTGCCGGCGGCGATCATCGCCTTGTCCTGCTTCTCGGGCGGCGTACGGATGGTGCCGAGAAACAACGGGCTCTCGACCGGAACCAGGATCGAAAGCGACCAGTCGAGCCAGCGGTCGATATCGGCGCGCGTCGCGGGATCGGGTGGATAAAGCGCTTCGCCGCCGTATTTCATGCAGAGATAGCGCATGATGGAATTCGACTCCCACAACACGAAATCCCCGTCCTCGATCGTCGGCACCTTCGAATTCGGATTGAGCGCCTTGTAGGCGGGCGTATCGACCACGCCGTATTGGCGGCCGGCGTCGATCCGCTCCACCGCGAGCGCGAGCTCGTCGGCGAGCCATAGAACCTTCTTCACGTTGGAGGAGGAAAAACGCCCCCAGACTTTGATTTTCTTGGACATTGCGTTCCTTTGGCGTTCCTTTGGCGTTCCTTTGGCCTTCCCTTGGCCTTCCCTTTGGCGCGAACCGCTCCCGCACCGATTATCGTCATTGTTGACCGGCCCAGCCCTCCACCCTAGCCTAACCGCCAATCGGCTCGAAACGTCATCGCGCGCAGCGGAATTACGCCGAACCATCAAAAAGCGCGCCAGAGGGAGCGGAACATTCTTCAGGGGGGATTGCGCATCGTCGCGCCTGCCGCCGAGACGGCGGCGACCCGCGAGGTCATCGCGGTCCGGCGCCTGAGCAAGCGCTACGGCAGCAGCGCGGACGCGATCCTCGCGCTCGACGACATCGACTTCTCCGTTCCCGACCGCGAGTTCCTCTCGATCGTCGGGCCGTCGGGCTGCGGAAAATCGACGCTGCTGAAAATTCTCGCGGGCCTCCTTCCCGCCACCGAAGGCGCGGCACTTCTCAACGGCACGCCGATCGTCGGCCCCCGCCAGGATATCGGCGTCGTGTTCCAGTCACCCGTTCTGTTCCCCTGGCGCTCGGTGCTCGGCAACGTGCTCTTGCCCGTCGACATCCAGCGCCTCGGCCGCGAGGAGATGACCAAGCGCGCATACGATTTGCTCAAGCTCGTCGGGCTCGACGGCTTCGAGCACCGCTATCCCTGGGAGCTTTCCGGCGGCATGCAGCAGCGCGTGGCGCTCGTGCGCGCGCTGATCCACGATCCGGCGCTGCTGTTGATGGACGAGCCCTTCGGCGCGCTCGACGCGATGACGCGGGAAACAATGAACGTCGAATTGCAGCGCATCTGGATGGAGCGCCGCAAGACCGTCGTCTTCATCACCCATTCGACCGCCGAAGCCGTATTCCTCGGCGACCGCGTGCTGGTGATGACGGCGCGGCCGGGAAAGGTCGGCGACCTGTTCCAGGTCGAATTGCCGCGGCCGCGCGCGCTCGACGTGATGAACACGGAAAAGTTCGGTGGCTATGTGCGGCGCATTCGCGGCGTGTTGAACGCTGGAGGAGGACTGGAATGACGAAGGGACTGCGTGGATTTTCCCTGCGGATTCTGTTGATCGCGGCGACGCTCCTCGTCTGGGAAGGGCTGGTGCGGGCGCTCGGCA
>JBGPVT010000151.1:0-5125 GCA_041491825.1 Xanthobacteraceae bacterium
CGTGCGGCACCTTGCCGTCGAGAATAACGACGCCTTCGACGCCCTGATCGAGGGCATCGATGCAGGTCTCGACCTTCGGGATCATGCCGCCCGAAATCGTGCCGTCGGCGATCAGCCTGCGGGCATCGGCGAGCGTGAGCTGCTTGATGAGCTTCTTCGATTTGTCGAGAACGCCCGGCACGTCGGTGAGCAGCAGGAGCCGTTTCGCCTTCAGCGCGCCGGCGATGGCGCCCGCGAAGGTGTCGGCATTGACGTTGAACGTACCGCCTTCGAGGCCGGCGGCGACCGGCGCCAGCACCGGGATCAGCTCGCGGCCGAGAATTTGATCGAGCACGGTGATGTCGACCTTGGCGGGCTCGCCGACGAAGCCGAGGTCGACGATCTTTTCGATATGCGAGCCGGGATCGGCCACGGCGCGCGTGAGCTTCCGCGCCAGCACCATGTTGCCGTCCTTGCCGCAGAGGCCCACGGCGCGGCCGCCCGCCTCGTTGATGAAGCCGACGATCTGCTTGTTGATCGAGCCGGCGAGCACCATCTCGACGATCTCGACGGTGGCGGCGTCGGTGACGCGCAATCCGGCGGCGAATTCGGATTTGATGCCGAGCCGTTTCAGCATGTCGCCGATCTGCGGCCCGCCGCCGTGGACGACGACCGGGTTCACCCCCGACTGTTCCAGCAGAACGATGTCGCGGGCGAAATCGCGGGCGACCGGCTCGTCGCCCATGGCATGGCCGCCATATTTCACCACGACGATCTCGTCGTCGTAGTGCTGCATGTGCGGCAGCGCCTGCACCAGAATGCGCGCCTGCTGGTGCGCGTCGGCGGGGATATCCGCGGCCGTTTTGGGGGTTTTGGCGTTCATTTGGCGTTCAGACGCAATCTTCTAGAGACTAAGCTTAGGGAACGGAAGAGGAAGTAAACAGCCGCTACGGGAAAGGAATATCCGGCCGCGCCGCGGAACTTGCCGCGTGGGGCGCCGGATGACCGCCTTCCAAGAGCTCCGCTCCATCCCTGACAGGGAAGCGTCGCTTGAGCCGCCGGAACGAATCCGGCGCATGAGGAAGTTTGCGCCATGCTGTTTCCGAAGCCCGCTATCCGTCTTGCTCGCCGCCATGGGGATTTCCGCCCGGCGCACATTCTTGCCTTGTTCGCGCTTCTGATCGGGGCGCTGTCGGTTCCGGTGCTCACCCACAAGCTGCCGCCGCTCTCCGACTACGTGAATCACCTGGCGCGGATGCACGTCATCGATGCGATCGATTCCGATCCCTATCTCGCCAAGTTCTACGAGATTCAGTGGCAGATCATTCCGAATCTCGTGATGGACCTCGTCGTGCCCGTGCTCGCGCGCGCGATCAGCATCTACCACGCAGGGCAGCTTTTCCTGATTTCGACTTTCGTGCTCATTCTTTCGGGCACGCTCGCGCTCAATCGCGCGCTTTCCGGGCGCTGGTCGGCGCTGCCCTTGGTCGCGGCTCCGCTCCTCTACAACGCCGTGATGCTCGTCGGCGTGATGAATTATTTCTTCGGCGTCGGCGTCGCGTTGTGGGCGCTTGCGGCCTGGATCGCGCTGCGCGAGCGCGCGTGGTACGCCCGCCTTGGCGTCGCGGCCGTCTTCGTGATCGCGCTGTTCTTTTGCCATCTGTTCGCGGTCGGGCTCTTCGGGCTCGGGCTCTTGGCGTTCGAATTGCTGCGGTTGTGGATCGAGCGCCAGCGGCCGCTCGCGCCGCGGCTCGCCGACTTTTGCGCAACCGCCATTCCTTTCCTGCCGGCGATCGCGCTTCTCCTGGCAAGCCCCACCTTGGGCCTCGTGCACGAATTCACCTGGGAGCCGACCGGCAAGATCGACGGCCTCGTCTTCGTCTTCGATGTTTATAACGACGCCGTCGCTATGATCCTCGCCGGCATCGCGGCGCTCGCCTTCGCTTGGGCGGTGCGTCACCGCATCATGCGCTTCCACCCGATGGGATGGCTGTTGCTGGCGATCGGCGCCGTCGTCTATCTCGCGCTGCCGCGCGTCCTCTTCTCCACCTACATGACGGATCAGCGCCTGCCCATCGGCCTCGTGTTCATGGTCATCGCCTGTCTCGATCTCGAGCTCAGGCACCGACTGGTGCGGCGCGGTTTCGCCGCGATGCTTCTCGTGCTCGTCGCCGCGCGCGTCACCGAGGTGCAGGTTTCGTGGAACAAGCTCTCGCACCCGGTCGAGTCGGTCTACAAGACGGTGCACGAGATCGAGCGCGGCGCCACCGTGCTCGTGGCCTATGCCGATCCTTCCGGCGGCGACGATGTGCGCGATTACGGCCTCGTGCACGCGGCCTGTCTCGCCATGATCGAGCGCTCGGCGCTGGTGACCACGGCATTCACCGTACCCGGCAAGCAAATCATGCACATGCGCGAAGAATATGCCGACCGCGCCGACACCGAAGACGGCACGCCGCCCTCGGTCGAGCAGCTTGTACTCGCCGCCGACAAGGTGCAGGGCGACCATTCGGCTTATTGGGACTTCTGGCCGAAGCACTACGATTACGTCTATGTGCTCTTCACCGAGCGCGGCGCCGAGAATCCCGACCCCGTTCACCTGCGGCTCGTCGCCGAAGGCCAGCGCTTCCAGCTCTATCGCTCGGCCCAGGCGGTCACCACCACCTCCGCCACCGCCGCCGTCGGCAAGCATCAGCCCCAACAGGCCGGGCATGAAGAAGACAATGCCGAGGATGATGGCGAGGATTGATCGCGCGCGGGCTTAAGTGCCGGCGCCCCGCTCGGCGAGCAGCCGCGCGATTGCGCCGCGGAGTTCGGCAATGCCGGTCGCCTTTAGCGATGAAACCGGAAACACGGTCGGGAACGCGGCCGGCCGCCTTTTGATCGCGGCTTCCGTTTCGGCGACGCAAGGCTCGATGTCTGGCGCCTTGATCGTGTCGATCTTCGTCAACACGATCGCGTAGCTGACCGCGGTGCGGTCCAAGAGTTCGAGGACCTCGAGATCGAGCGGCTTCAGGCCGTGACGCGCATCGATCAGCACGAACACGCGCGCGAGGTTCGCCCGCCCGCCGAGATAAACGCGCACGAGGCCGGTCCACTGATTGATTTTCTGGCGCGGCGCCGACGCAAAACCATAGCCGGGCAGATCCGCGATCACGAGGTCGCTTCCGCCGGTGAAGAAATTGATCTGTTGCGTTCGCCCCGGCGTCTTCGACACGCGCGCGAGCGCGCGCCGTCCGGTGAGCGCGTTGAGCAGGCTCGATTTCCCGACATTCGACCGCCCGGCGAAGGCGATCTCGATGCCGCTCGTCGGCGGCAGCGATTGCACCGAACCCGCGCCCGCCACGAATTGCCATTCGCCGGCGAATAGCTTGCGGCCGGCCTCGATTTCGCTGCGGGTGAGTTCGTTATTTTCCACGGTCTGGGATCGTCGTCCTGAGGCGCCTCGGGATGACGAATCACGATGTACGAATGCTCGTCAACTCGCCGGCGTTCGCTTGAACATTCCCTTCAGATTGTCGAACAGCTCGATCTTGGCGCCGTTCTTGCGCATGATCACGCCCTGCTGCAGCACCGAGAGCGTGTTGTTCCAGGCCCAGTAGATCACGAGGCCGGCGGCGAAGCTGCCGAGCATGAAGGTGAAGAATAGCGGCATCCAGGCGAAGATCATCTTCTGCGTCGGATCGGGCGGCGCCGGGTTCATCTTCATCTGCACCCACATCGTGATCCCCATGATGATCGGCCACACGCCGAGATGCAGGTACTGGCCGAGCATGGGCAGCAATGTCGGATCGACCGGGATCAAGCCGAACAGATTGAAGATGTTGGTCGGATCGGGCGCGCTGAGATCCTTGATCCAGCCGTAGAACGGCGCGTGCCGCATCTCGATGGTGACGAACAGCACCTTGTAGAGCGCGAAGAACACCGGAATCTGGATCGCGATCGGCAGGCAGCCGGCGAGCGGATTGATCTTTTCGCGCTTGTAGAGGTCCATCAGCTCCTGCTGCTGCTTGACCTTGTCATCGGGATATTTCTCGCGCAGCGCCTGCATTTGCGGCTGCACCACCTTCATCTTCGCCATCGAAGCGTAGGACTTGTTGGCGAGCGGAAAGAATACGAGCTTGATGATTACGGTCACGAGCAGGATCGCAAGCCCGAAATTGCCGAGCAGCCGGTAGAAATAGTCGATCGCTTTGAACAGCGGCTTGGTGATGAAATAGAACCAGCCCCAATCGATCAGAAGATCGAAGCGCTTGACGCCGAGGCCGTGTTCATAGCCGTCGACGACCGCAACCTCCTTGGCGCCCGCGAATAGCCGGTTCTGCACGGATGCCTTGGCGCCGGCGGCGACCGTCGTCGCCTCGCGCAGGAAATCGGCCTGATAGGTGCGCACCGTGCCGGCCGTGCTCGAGGAGAAGCGCCCGGCGAAATGCGCGCCCTGATCGGGAATAAGGGTGGTGGCCCAGTACTTGTCGGTGATGCCGAGCCAGCCGCCTTGCGAGCTCACCGGCTCCATCGGCTTCTCGGTGTCTTTATAGGCGAGCTCATAGAGCTTGCCGTCGCCAAGCACGCCGACCGGGCCTTCGTGCAGGATGTAGTAGCCCTGCACCGGCGGCAGGCCGTGGCGCGAAGCGAGCCCGTAGCCGTAGATCGTCACGGGATTGGCGCCGGTGTTCTCCACTTCGTCCGTGATCGTGAACATGTATACGCGGTCGACGGCGATCGTGCGCTTGAAGAGAAGCCCTTCGCCGTTGTCCCAGCTGAGCACGAGCGGCCGGTCGGGCGAGAGCGGCGCCGTGCTCGCCGCGCTCCATATCGCGTCGGCGTCCGGAAGTTTCGCGTGGCCGCCGGTGCCGTTCACCCAGCCGAACTCGGCGTAGAAGGGGTCGCCGCTGCCCGATGGAGAAAGCAACACGATGTTCGGGCTCTTCGGATCGACGGTTTCGTGATAGTCGAGAAGCGAAACGTCGTCGATGCGCGCGCCCTTGAGCGCGATCGAGCCCTTGAGGCGCGGCGTTTCGATGGCAACGCGCGGAGAAGCGGCGAGCGCCTGCTCGCGGGTGACGGTGCCGGGCTGCGCGCCGGCCGCACTCTGCGGGCCGCCGGGCAAGGCTTGCCCGCCTGAGGCAGGCTGCGCGGTCGGGCC
>JBGPVT010000152.1:0-5098 GCA_041491825.1 Xanthobacteraceae bacterium
GAAGCTGCGCAGCAGCGCGCAGTTCTTCTTTGGGCGCGGATCGCCGGGTTAGCCGCAATCACCGGCGTTATGCTAACCGCGTATACGATTTGGTTTCAAAAATAAGTTTGTCGTCTTACAAACCTAGTCGCCGAGCGCAGCCGCGAGCCTCTAGAACAGTCCGACAATCCTTCCATCCGCCCGACGTCGATGGCGTCCGCCGCCGGCACCTTCGGCAGGCCGGGCATCGCCCTTGGCGCTACGATTGCACCTTGTACACGACGTCGTGCTCGCGCACGTGCCCGGCCACCTTCATGCCGAAATCGTCCTTCGGACCCACTTCGGTCACCGGCGCATGGTCGACCTGGAGGGAGTCGACCCTCTGCTCGAAGTCGGTGGTGTGCCCGCGGATGTGGATCGTGTCGCCGACGCGCAACGTGCCGGTTTTGAGCTTCACGATCGCGACGGACGGTTCGCCGAAATAGTGGGTGACGACGCCGATCCGCTTTCCCGGCGGCGCGGGTTGTGCGGGGCTCGCCGGCTTCCGCTTGCTCGCGGCCTTCGCGGGCCGCTTGGCCTTCTTGGGGGAAGCGCGCTTGCGCGGCGCCTTCGCCGCCTTGGCCTTGGTGGCGGCGGTTTTCTTGCGCTTTGGCTTGGCCTTGCCTTTGGCTTTCTTTTTCGCCGCCATGACAGGCTCCAAAAAAGAAGATGCTAGCCGCTTCCCTTAGAACAGTCCAACGATCCGCCCATCCGCCCCGACGTCGATCGCATCGGCGGCCGGCACTTTCGGCAGGCCCGGCATCGTCATGATCTCCCCGCAGATCGCCACGATGAACTCGGCGCCGGCCGAAAGCCGCACCTCGCGCACGTTGACGATGTGATCCTTGGGCGCGCCCTTGAGGTCGCTATTGGTGGTGAAGCTGTACTGGGTCTTCGCAATGCAGATCGGCAATTTGCCGTAGCCCATCTTCTCGAAGGTCTCGAGTTGGTCACGCACCGGCTTGTGCACGTCGATCTCCTTGGCGCGATAAATTTCCGTGGCGATGGTGCGGATTTTATCCAAGAGCGGCATGTCGTCGGGATAGAGCAATTTGAGTTTGCTCTTGCCGCTGTCGACGATCTTGACCACCGCGCGCGCGACGTCGGCCGCCCCCTTGCCGCCCTCGGCCCAGTGGTCGGCCATCAGCGCCTCGACCCCGAGTTTCCGGCACGCTTCCTTTACCAGCGCGATCTCGGCATCGGTATCGGCGGAGAAGCGGTTGATCGAGACCAGGGGCACGATGCCGAATTTCTGCAAATTCTCGACGTGACGCTGCAAATTGGCGATGCCCGCTTCCAGCGCCTTCAGGTTTTCCTTCTTGAGGTCCTCTTTCTTCACGCCGCCGTGCATCTTGAGCGCGCGGATGGTGGCGACGAGCACGGCGCAGTCGGGCGAAAGCCCGGTCTTCCGGCACTTGATGTCGAGGAATTTCTCGCCGCCGAGGTCGGCGCCGAAGCCGGCTTCCGTCACCACGTAGTCGGCGAGTTTCAGTGCCGTCGTCGTCGCCAGCACCGAGTTGCAGCCATGCGCGATGTTGGCGAACGGCCCGCCATGAATGAAGGCGGGGGTGCCCTCGAGCGTCTGCACGAGGTTGGGCGCGAGCGCCTCTTTCAGGAGCGCGGTCATGGGCCCATGCGCCTTGAGGTCGCCCGCGCGCACGGGTTTGCGGTCGCGCGTGTAGCCGACGATGATTTTCGACAAGCGCTCCTTCAGGTCTTCGAGATCCTTGGCGAGGCAGAAAATCGCCATCACCTCGGAAGCGACCGTGATGTCGAAGCCGTCCTCGCGCGGAAAGCCGTTGGAAACGCCGCCGAGCGAGGAGACGATCGAACGCAGCGAACGGTCGTTCATGTCGATCGCGCGCCGCCAGGCGACGCGGCGCCCGTCGAGGCCGAGCGAATTGCCCCAATAGATATGGTTGTCGATCAGCGCCGAGAGCAAATTATGCGCGCTGCCGATGGCGTGAAAATCGCCGGTGAAGTGCAGATTGATGTCCTCCATCGGCACGACCTGCGCGTAGCCGCCGCCGGCCGCACCCCCCTTGACGCCGAAGCAAGGACCGAGCGAGGGCTCGCGCAGGCAGAGCATCGCCTTCTTGCCGATGTGATTGAGCGCGTCGGTGAGGCCGACCGTCGTCGTCGTCTTGCCTTCGCCCGCCGGCGTCGGCGTGATCGCCGAGACGAGGATGAGCTTTCCGTTCGGTTTGTTCGCGAGCGACTTGATGTAACTCATCGAAACCTTGGCCTTGTAGTGGCCGTAGGGCTCGAGATTTTCTTCGGCGATTCCGAGCTTTTCCCGGGCGATTTCGACAATGCGCCGCGGCTTCGCGGCCTGGGCGATCTCGATGTCGCTTTTCGGGCTCAAATGCTGCGAGGCGGGCACGGCTTGTTCCTTGCGCTGCGGGCTGGGGGGCGTCATGCAAACCTCGTACCGGTTGCGAGCTTGGCGGCGGCGGCGAATTCCCCCGCCGCGGCCTTGGGGCCGTCGGCGGGTTTGGCGCGCAGAACCTTGATGCGGCCGTCGGCGCAGGCGACGGTGAATCCTTCGCCGTCGACTTCGACCACTTCGCCCATCTTGCCGCCGATCCCTTTCGGATCTCGCGCCGGAACGGGCTTGATGTCGAAAATCTGCACTTTCGCGCCGGCGAGCGTCGTCCAGGCGCCGGGTGCGGGATTGCAGCCGCGGATCAGGCAATCGATCTGCAACCACGGCTTGCCCCAGCCGATGCGCGCATTGTCGGCGCCGCACCAGCCTTCATAGGTCGCCTTGGAATGATCCTGCTTTACGCGCGGCGCCTTCCCCGCCTTCACGAGGTCGACGCCCTCGCATATTGCCGCGACGCCCATCGGAAACAGGCGGTCGAAATAGACGGTGCCGAGCGTGTCGGTGGCGGAGATCGGCGTTTTTTTCTGGATCAGGATGTCGCCGGTATCGAGGCCGTTGTCGGGCCAGAAGATCGAAAGTCCCGTTTCGGTCGCGCCCTTGATGATCGGCCAATTGATGGCGGAAGGCCCGCGATAGAGCGGCAATAGCGAGGGGTGATACTGGATCGAACCCTTGGTCGGAATGTTGAGGAATTCTTCCGGCACGAACAGCGTGACGAAGGCCATCACCTGCAAATCGGGTTTCAGCGCCTTGAACTCGTCCCACACTTCGGGCTTGCGGTAGGACGCCGGCTGATAGACGGGGAGCTTGGCGGCGAGTGCGGCCTCCTTCAAGGGATCCGCCTTCTGGCCGGGCTTTTCGGGCGCGACATAGACGCCGATCACGTTGTCGCCGCGCTTCAAGAGAGCTTCCAGCACCGCCTTGCCGAAGGCCTGTTGGCCATGAACGACGATCCGCATCTTCCATTCCCCTCCCAGAACTCCGTGTCACCTCTCCCCGCAAGCGGGGAGAGGTCGCCGAGCGAAGCGAGGCGGGTGAGGGGGCATTCCCTCATCTCTGAGCGCTTGGATACGCCCCCTCACCCGGCTCGGACCTGCGGTCCTCGCCACCCTCTCCCCGCAAGCGGGGAGAGGAAAATCACGCAGCCGCGACGCGACTGCGAAACCTACGCCGCCTCCGCGCGTCCCTTCTCGGGCGCCGTGATCGCGCCCGAAGTCTTGATGTCGGCGACTTCCTTGGCGGAATAGCCGAGGACTTTCGAAAGAATCTCCTCGGTATGCTCGCCGAGCAACGGCGAGCGCTTCACCTCGGTGATCGAGTCCGACATTTTCACCGGATTGCCGACGGTGAGATACTTGCCGCGCGTCGGATGGTCGACTTCGACCACGGTGCCGGTCTTGCGCAGCGACGGCTCCTCGGCGATCTCCTTCATCGACAGGATCGGGCCGACCGGAATATCGACCTTGTTGCAAATTTCCATGACCTCGAACTTGTCCTTGGTCTTGGTCCACTCTTCGATGGTGGCGAAGATGTGCTTGAGCCGCGGCAGCCGCGCCGCCGGCTTGGCGTAGTCGGGATCGGTCTTCCACTCGGGCTTCCCGATCAGGTCGCAGATCGCCTCCCACACCGGCGCCTGCGTGATGAAATAGACGTAGGCGTCGGGGTCGGTTTCCCAGCCCTTGCATTTGAGGATCCAGCCCGGCTGGCCGCCGCCCGAATCGTTGCCCCCGCGCGGCACCGCCTTGCCGAAGGGGATGCCCTCGCCGTACTGGCTGAATTCGACGAGCGGCCCGTGTTGCAGGCGTTGCTGGTCGCGGAGCTTCACGCGGGTGAGGTTGAGCACGCCGTCCTGCATGGCGGCGAGCACGCGCTGGCCGCGCCCGGTGCGGATGCGCTGGTAGAGCGCTGCAACGATGCCGAAGGCGAGATGCAGCCCCGTGCCCGAATCGCCGATCTGCGCGCCGGTGACGAGCGGCGGGCCTTCGCGGAAGCCGGTGGTCGAGGCCGCACCGCCCGCGCATTGCGCGACGTTCTCGTAGACCTTGCAGTCTTCGTAGGGCCCGGGGCCGAAGCCCTTCACCGAGGCCACGATCATGCGCGGGTTGAGCTTGTGGATGTGCGCCCAGGTGAGCCCCATACGGTCGAGCGCGCCCGGCGCGAAATTCTCGACCAGCACGTCGCAATATTGGATCAGACGATCGAGGATTTCCCTGCCCTTCGGATGCTTGGAATCGATCGTGATCGAGCGCTTGTTGCCGTTGAGCATGGTGAAATAGAGCGAGTCGGCGCCCTTCACGTCGCGCAATTGCCCGCGCGTGATGTCGCCGACGCCGGGGCGTTCGACCTTGATCACGTCGGCGCCCATGTAGGCGAGGAGCTGCGTGCAGGTCGGGCCCGACTGCACATGCGTGAAGTCGAGGATGCGCACGCCTTCGAGCGCCTTGCCGGCGGCGCCCCAGGGCTTCGCCGAGGGCTTCGGCAATGCATGCACGCCGTTCGCCTTGCCGCCTTTCTTGGCGGCGGCTTTTTTCAGCTTGGGCTTAGCCTTCTTGCTTTTGCTCTTGGCCATGGTTCGATTCTCCCGATTTATTTCTTGCGAAGCACGCTTTGCGGGTTGAGGTTGCCGATGCGGCCGCTCTCGCTGCCGGCCGCCGGATCGATCACCGCGTTGATGAGGGTCGGCTTGCCGGAGTC
>JBGPVT010000153.1:0-5091 GCA_041491825.1 Xanthobacteraceae bacterium
TCCAAATGTTAAATTAACATCCCGCTAGCTAGGAGCGGAGGCTGATCACGATCCGCGGTTACGCCTCGCGAACGCTCAGGAACGCTTGAGTAAAAATGTTTCCACAATCCTCGGCCGCGCTCGCACGAATTACGGTGCTCGACCTCACGCAAGTGAGGGCGGGGCCGACGGCCGTGCGCCAACTCGCCGATTGGGGCGCGAATGTCATCAAGATCGAGCCGCCCGCTCATCTCGCATCCGGAGAAGGGCCCGGCGGCCCGCGCGAGGGCCCCGATTTTCAAAACCTTCACCGCAACAAACGAAGCATCACGCTCAATTTGAAAGAGCCCGAGGGGATCGCCGCCTTCCGGCGCCTCGTCGAAAAGGCCGACGTGGTCGTCGAGAATTTTCGCCCCGATGTGAAAACACGCCTCAAGATCGACTATGAGACGCTCAAGAAAATCAATCCGCGGCTGATCTATGCGAGCATTTCGGGCTTCGGCCAAACCGGCCCCTATCGCGAGCGCCCCGGCTTCGACCAAATCGCGCAGGGTATGGGCGGGCTGATGTCGATCACCGGCAAGCCGGGCGAGGGGCCGATGCGCGTGGGCATTCCGGTCGCCGATCTAACCGCCGGAATTTTTTGCGCGTTCGGTATTCTGGTGGCCCTGTTCGAACGCGAGCAATCGGGCGAGGGACAGCGCGTCGAAACATCGCTCCTGCAGGCGCAAATTTTCATGCTCGATTTTCAGGCGGCGCGCTGGCTGATGAAACGCGATGTGCCGGGGCAGGCGGGGAACAATCACCCCACCAGCATTCCAACCGGCGTCTTCAAGACGGCCGACGGCTTTATCAACATCGCGACCACCGGGCAGAAAATGTGGAAACGCCTGTGCGAGGCGATTGCCGCGAATACGCTATTGGACCGGCCCGACTATGAAACCTCGGCCGGGCGCTCGCAGCACCGCGACCGTCTGAATGCCGAAATCGACGGCTTTCTCGCCCCGAAGACCAGCGCCGATTGGATCGCGATCTTGAACAAGGCCGGCGTGCCCTGTGGGCCGATCTATTCGATCGATGCTATGTTCGCCGATCCGCAGGTCGAGCATCTCGGCATTGCCACGGATGTAAAGAAGGCAGGAAAGACGTTTCAGGTGGTCGGACAGCCCGTGTCGCTTTCGCGGACGCCCAGCAAGATCGCGGCCCCTCCGCCCGAGCTCGGGCAACACACGGAGGAAGTGCTGCAGGAATTCGGCTTCAGCGCACAAGAAATTGCGTCGCTTCGCCGGTCGAACGTAATCTGAGACGAGCCACAAGCAAAAGATTTGAAGGAGCCGGGCATGAGCGAGACCGACAAGATGATCGCGCGCAAGGAGGGCCGCGTCGGCTACCTGATTTTCAACAATCCCGAGCGCCACAATGCGGTGTCGCTGGAAATGTGGGCGACGGCGGGCGACATGCTTGGAAAATTTGCCAAGGACGAGGGCGTCCGCGTCGTCGTCGTCACCGGCGCCGGCGAAAAGGCGTTCATATCGGGCGCGGATATTTCGCGCTTCGGCGACGAGCGCGCGAACGAAAAAGCGATCGCCCACTACAACGCCACCGTCGAAGCGACTTACGGCGCGATGGAGCAATTTCCCAAACCCACGATCGCGATGATCCGCGGCTATTGCATGGGCGGGGGGCTGGGCTTCGCGCTTGGTTGCGACATGCGGATTTGTTCCGACAATTCGCGCTTCGCCTTGCCCGCGGCGAAACTCGGGCTCGGCTATTCGTTTGGCGGCATCAAGCGGTTTGTCGATACGGTCGGGCCGTCCTTTACCAAGGAAATTTTCTTTACCGCGCGCCAATTCGATGCCGCCGAGGCGCTGGCGATGGGCCTCGTCAATCGCGTCCTGGCCGGCCCCCAGCTTGAGCCCTACGTCAAGGATTATGCCGCCACGATCGCGAACAACGCGCCGCTCACCGTCAACGCCACCAAGTTCATCGTCGGCGAGGTGCTCAAGGATCCGGCCGAACGCGATCTCAAGCGCTGCGCCGAAGCGGTCGCGGAGTGTTTCAAAAGCGCCGATTATCAAGAGGGCCGCAAGGCCTTCATGGAAAAACGCAAGCCCGAATTCACGGGCAGCTGATCGCGGGCGGGAAACGGCAGCGAGGGGCGGGTGGCAAGCGTCGAATTGCGGGGTTTGACCAAGCGCTACGGCGCGGCTGCGGTCGTCGACGATGTGTCGCTCAAGATCGAGCACGGCATGCTGGTCTGCCTGCTGGGTCCCTCCGGTTGCGGCAAGACGACGACGCTCCGCTTGATCGCGGGATTCATCGAGCCTTCCGCGGGGGAGATCCTCGTCGGCGGCCGCGTCGTGTCGTCGCGTGAGCGAACGGTGCCGCCGGAGCGGCGCAACATGTCGATGATCTTTCAGAGCTACGCGCTATGGCCGCATATGACGGTCGCCGAGAACGTCGCCTATGGCCTGCGCCTTCGCAAGGTGGAGAGCGGCGCCATCAAGCGGCGCGTGGCGGATTTTCTTTCGACGATTCGTCTCGGCGATCTCGCCGGTCGCTACCCGGGCGAACTCTCGGGCGGCCAGCAGCAGCGGGTGTCGCTTGCCCGCGCGCTGATCGTGGAGCCGGAGACGCTTCTGCTCGATGAGCCGCTGTCGAATCTCGATGCCAATTTGCGCGAAGAGATGCGCTTCGAAGTGCGGCGTCTGCACGATCAATTCCGCTATACGACCGTCTATGTGACCCACGACCAATCCGAGGCGATGACCACCGCCGACCTGATCGCGGTGATGAACGCGGGCAAAATCGAACAGCTCGGTACGCCGGAGGAAATCTACGGCAAGCCGCGGTCGGAATTTGTCGCGCGCTTCATCGGCGCAAGCAACATTCTGCGGGGCAAGAACATCGACGAATCGCATATCGTCTTCGACGGCGCGAAATTGCGCTGCAGCGGAGCAAAGCCTTCTTCGCACGGAACGACTTCGCTTTCGGTCCGTCCGCACGATATTCGGCTCTCGGCGGCGCCGATTTCCGGCTCGGAAAATATCGTGTCCGGGAAAGTGGTCCGCCAAGTCTTTCTCGGCGGCTATCGCGATTATATGATCGAAACCTCGGCCGGAACGCCGTTGCGCGTGATTGCGCCCGCCGAGCAGAATATTCCACCGGAGACGGCGGTCTGGCTGCATTTGCCGCCCGAACGCTGCCATGCATTGATCGGATAGGATGCGCAAAACCGAAATAAAAGATCACCGGGGAGCATGCGGCGATGGGAAATAGCAAATTTTCGCGGCGAGATCTGTTGAAAGGATCGGCGGCGCTGGCGCTCGGGGGGATCGCCTCGCCGCTGAAGGCGGCACTCCCCGAAGCGAGCCCGATCACGCCCGCCCTGATCGAAGCGGCCCGCCAGGAAGGCAAGGTCGCTTGGTACACGTCGGTGGATTTGCCGGTCGCCGAAAAAATCGCGAAAGCATTCGAAGCAAAATATCCCGGCATCACCACCCGCGTCGAGCGCTCCGGCGCCGAGCGCATATTTCAGCGCATCGGCCAGGAATACGGCAGCAAGATTTATGCGGTCGATGTCGCGAATTCCTCCGACGCCGCGCACTTCATCGTGTGGAAACGCGATGGATGGCTCGCGCCTTACGTTCCCGAAGATGTCGCGCGTCACTATCCGCCGGAACACAGGGACGTTGACGGGATGTTCGCCACCTGGCGCGCTTGGCTGAGCGTGATCGGCTACAACACGACGCTGGTGAAGCCCGAGGAAGCCCCGAAAAGTTTCGCTGATCTACTCGATCCGAAATGGAACGGAAAGATCGTGAAGGGACACCCGAGCTATAGCGGGACGATTCTCACGGCGACGTATCAGATGTCCCGCGATCTCGGATGGTCCTATTTTGAAAAGCTCGAGAAACAGAATGTGCTGCAAGTGCAGTCTTCGGCCGAGCCGCCGAAAAAACTCGCGCTCGGCGAACGCGCCGTCATGGCCGACGGCAACGAATACAATCTGTTCCTGCTCAAGGAGTCGGGGCAGCCGGTCGAGATCGTTTACGCGACCGAAGGCAGCCCCTTGATCGTCGGCCCGAACGGAATCTTCGCCAAGGCCCCGAATCCGAATGCCGCGCGCCTGTTCCAGAGCTGGATGTTTACGGTCGAGGCGCAACAGCAGATGATCGAAATCGGCGGCCTGCGCTCGCTGCACGCGCTGGTAAAGGAAAAGCCGGGCCGCAAGCCGCTCAAGGAAATCAAGCTGATGAAGGACGATGCGGTCGCCGTCGAGCGAGACAGCGAAGCGATCAAGGCTCACTACACCCAGATATTTCATGTCTAGCCCGCTTCTGCTTGGCGGCTCGCGGAGAGAATCGCGGTGAGCGCATCGTTTGAAGGCGCCCGCCCGCGTGCGGTCAGGATCGATTTTTCCTGGCCGATCCTGCTTTTCGTTGCCGCGGCACTTTGCGTGCTGATCGTTCTCCCGGTCTCGTGGCTCGTTTATTACAGCTTCACCGATCGTGCCGGCTCGTTCACGGTCGGCAATTTCTTGCGGCTCGTGACGGATTCCACATTCATCGACCCCCTCGTCACGACCGTCACGATCGCGACGAGCGTCGGGATAATCTGTTGCCTGGTCGCGACCCCCATGGGGTGGCTGGTGGCGCGCACCGACATGCCCCTCAAGCGCACGGTGCGGATCCTCGTCATGGCTTCCTTCGTAACGCCCCCGTTCTTGGGCGCCATCGCATGGGAGTTGCTTGCGGCGCCGAATAGCGGCCTGCTCAATCAGCTGTACCGCTCGCTCACGGGTGCGGCGCCCGGCGTTCATCTCTTCGATATTTACTCGCTCGCCGGCCTTATTTTTGTGATCGCCTGTTACACCTTTCCGTACGTATTCGTTCTGGTCGCGAATGCGCTCGACCGCATTCCCGGCGATCTCGAGGATGCGTCCACCATCCTCGGCGGCAAAGCCTGGACCACCGCGCGCCGCGTGACCATTCCGCTCGTCATGCCGGCGTTGCTCGCGGGCGCGCTGGTCGCTTTTCTGCAGGCGATGACGCTGTTCGGCTCGCCCGCGATCCTCGCGATTCCGGCCGGGTTTCACACCATGACCACGAA
>JBGPVT010000154.1:0-5033 GCA_041491825.1 Xanthobacteraceae bacterium
AACACGTTGACCTACATACGCGTTCCCTACGACGTCGAAACGGCCGCGCGGAAAGTGCGGGAAGCGGGATTGCCGGCCATTCTCGCCGCCCGGCTTGAACGAGGATATTGATATTCATGACCGGTCGCATCGATCAGGGTGCGTTGATCGACGGCTTTCATCTCGAAGAGATGCTGCATCGGAGCAGTCTCGTTCGCGCGGCGGCGGTGCTAGACCATGACCATAGCGATGACGCGTCAAGATTGAAAAATTAAAAGATCCCAATAACGTTTCGATAACTTGCCAACTTCAGTCTCTGTGCTCTGCTCAAATCAGCGCCGACCCGGCACCTGCACGTACTTCAGATAAGCAAGGACCGCGTCAATTTCCTCCGGGCGAAACTTGACCTCCGGCATGTCAACGTGACCGACAATGATTCCTTCGGCAAATGCTTCCGCAAGCGACGCGATGGGATAGTGGCGGCCGAGAATTCGAAATGGAGGCGCTTTCGGATAGGGAGAAATGTCCGAGCGAGCGACTGCGTGGCAGGAGCCGCACTGTCCAGAAACAATCGCAAAACCGCGGCTTTCCAGATCCGAAAGATCCTGGGCTCGTAAATGAGCCGGCTTGCCGGCCAGGAGAGCGAAAAGCACAAGCATTCCGGCAACGATTTTCGTCACTGGAAGAACCGCGCGCCGTTGATGGCTCAAACGCATCATCATTCAACCCCGACCGTGCGAATACAATTTACAGCCCGAAGGGATATGTGTCCGGCATTTCCTCGAGCGTCTTGGTTTCGAAAGGTGCGATCGCGTTCGTCCTATCGAGCCAAATATATTCGTCGAATTGCTGCGGCAGTACTGCTTGGAAATAATGGCTCGCGAGCTCCGATTGCGGCCGATAGATCACCCCGATGGCCCGCTCCAGCCGCGGCTTGCGCAAGTCTTTCAGGCCCTTGCGGTCTGAATCGCGCAGATCAAGACAGAAGGAAGGAACAGCGGCCTCGTGACAGGCGTTCTCATAGCTTTCGCGAATCGCGGGAACCACCTTCTTGATCTCCATCGGCCCATCCCAATCGGACGCCGCCGCCACGGTGCCGTCATTGGTACCGAAACCGATCGCATAGGCTCGCTCGCCGAATTCTTTTCGGCAAAGATGGCCGAGGTTGTATTCGCCGCGAGAAAACATCTCGGTGGCGGAGGCATCGCCGACATGCGAATTATGCGCCCAAATGATGGCTTTGCTTTGGGGACCATAGAAAGCAAACAAGGTTTTCAGCGTTTCGAACATGTGGCTATCGCGCAGATTCCACGATGCCCGCGAGCCGTAATACATGATGCGGTAATATTGCTCGGCGTCGGCAATGAGCCGCGCATTCTGCACGGCATCCAGGAACCGCTCGCCGTCGCGCTCGGCGTAAGCGTTGCGCTTGTGCAAGAGATCGGTGAGGACAACCGCGACTTCCGATTCGCAAGTCCGATAGGTGCCGGTCAGGGCGGCGTGACCGTATGTTGCGGGATCGGACTGCCACGGGGTCAGGCAACCATATCTTTCGCGCGCTACCCTCGCGGTCGCGGGGTCGACCTCGTCGAGATATTTCAGGACGGCGCGAACTGAATCATAAAGGCTATAGAGATCGAGCCCGTGAAAGGCCACGCGGTCGGCCGATTTCAGCGGCGCGTTGTGCGCCCGCAGCCAATCGACGAAGGCTCGCACTTCGTTGTTTCTCCACATCCAGGTCGGGAAACGGGCGAAAGCAGTCCATTCGGAAGGCGGATATTCCAAGTGCCGCACATAATGGTCGACCCGCGCCGCATCCGGCCAATCTCCTTCGATGGCGACAAAGCGAAAGCCTTTTTTCAAGGTCAGTTCGCGCGAAATTCGATCGCGCAT
The DNA here is from genome assembly GCA_041491825.1 of Xanthobacteraceae bacterium. Lineage (GTDB taxonomy): Bacteria > Pseudomonadota > Alphaproteobacteria > Rhizobiales > Xanthobacteraceae > Palsa-892. Next base: position 1,873 of record JBGPVT010000154.1, read on the forward strand.
TCGATAAAATTCCGAGGTTCCGTGCGTCGCCTCACCAATCAGTACGATCCTTGCGTCGCCGATGCGCGCGAGCAAACGGTCAAGATTGGCGGCCTCGAGCGATTCAAAAGGTTCGCAGCCGGCCGCAATCGCTTGCGCCAGGCTCTTTCGCGGCGATCTTGCGACGGGCTTTGCCGCGCGCGGCTCTGTCCGCTCGCGTTTCGTTGGCGCCCATCCCTCCTGTCCCACCAGAGGCACAAATCGAACATCGGCCAAATCCTCCCGTTTGAATTCTTTTTCCGATATTCGAGTGATGCGAACGAGTTCTTGCGCCCTGGGATCGCGTCCCACGGGAATGACCAGCCGGCCGCCGATCTTGAGCTGCTCTTTCAAGGATTCAGGAACTTTCGGCCCGCCGGCGGCAACGATAATGCCATCAAAGGGAGCGTGCTCCGGCCATCCCTTGGTTCCATCGCCGTGCAGCACACGCACGTTGTCGTAGCCGAGATCCGCCAGCGTCGATGCCGCCTTCTCCGCAAGCTGGCCGATGCGCTCGACCGTATAGACTTCGCCCGCGATCTTCGAAAGAACGGCTGCCGCATAACCCGATCCGGTTCCGATCTCCAATATTCTTTCGCCACCTTGCAACGCCAAAGCCTCGGTCATGAATGCGACGATGTAAGGCTGCGAAATGGTCTGCCCCTCCTCGATCGGCAGCGGGGAATCCTCATAGGCGAACTCGCGAAGCCGCTCGGGCAGAAAATCCTCGCGCGGGACCGTGCGCATGGCATTGAGCACCAACTCCGAGCGAACGCCTCGCGAGACGATGGCCTCGGCGACCATCTCGCCACGGAGTTTGGCAAAATCTTTTCTGAGAACTTCATCCATCAAAGTGGTCCTGAGCGCATCTCGAAGAATCTCACTCACCGCAGATTTCTTTAAGATACTGCGCCCGTTTATAAATATCCTCCAAGGCGCGCTTGACCGGTTTGATATGGCTCAAAACGGCAAAACTCGATCAACGCACTGCGGTCTCACGACGATTGACCGAGATCAATGCCCGATTGGATCGCCTCGTTAATTTGAATAGCAATTTCAACAGTTAGCGAGATACGAACATGACTTCATCATCAAAAAGTTCGATGGCAACGACGATTCTATTCATCATCCTTTTCGGTGTAATCTTGACGGCGTCACTCATCTGGATGGCGCCTTCCAGAGGGTTCTAGGTCGGCCGAAAAATTGCCGAAACAGGGGCTCGATATTCGGACGCAGGGCGACAAGCCGCCCGCGGCCCGTTCCGATCTCGGCTCAATAGAGCCTTTTTGGTGTGTCCCGCTCGCAGAACTCCTTCAGAACAATGAAACGAACCTCGCGGGCTTGAGCAGCGCTCAAGCCGACGCGCGGCTCGCAGTATACGGCGCGAATACCGTTTCTAGCGTCAAGCGACCTTCAATCCTGATCAAGATCGGCAAACGTCTGGCGGAGCCGCTGGTCGCAATTCTTCTGATCGCCGCGGCAAGTTCCGGGATTACGGGCGACGTGGCGAGCTTTGTGATTATCGTGGCCGTCATTTTGCTTTCAATCACACTTGATGTTTTTCAGGAGCATCGCGCCGAGAATGCGGCGGACGCATTGAAAAAATCCGTCGCGATCCACGCCGATGTCCGGCGCGATGGCATACTGCAATCCTTGCCGGAAGAGCGTCTGGTTCCCGGCGACATCGTCGAGCTCCGGGCGGGCGACCTTGTGCCCGGAGACGGCGTCGTCATCGAAAGTCGCGGTGCGCACGTCAACCAATCGCTGATGACGGGCGAATCCTATCCATCCGAAAAACGCGCCGGAATGTGTACCGCCACGGATGCCGTGGACGCCTTCAATGCGTTGTTCGCGGGCACTTCGGTGGTGAGCGGCACCGCCACAATGCTTGTTACGACTACTGGTCAAAGAACTCGATTTGGTGGAATAGCCGCGGCCCTCAGTTCAATGGAAGCACCGAGCGCATTGGAACGCGGCGTACATCGCCTCGGCCTCATGATCATCCGTCTGACGGCATTTCTCACATTGTTCGTTCTTCTCGTGCACCTTTCCTTCGGCCGGCCGGTCATCGAGTCGTTCCTGTTCGCGATTGCCATCGCCGTCGGACTAACGCCGGAATTGCTCCCCATGGTGATGACCGTGACGTTATCGCGCGGCGCGTTGCGCATGGCGCGAAAGAAAATAATCGTCAAACGCTTGGCCGCAATCCACGATTTCGGGGCAATGGATGTATTGTGCACCGATAAAACCGGAACGCTGACGGAAGCCAAGATTTCGTTGATCGGATACCCGGATATCAGCGGTAAAAATAATGAGCACGTCAAACTGCTGGCGGCGATCAACAGTCATTTCGAGACGGGCGTAAGAAGCCCGATCGACGCCGCCGTCATCGCATGCAGTTCTCCCGCGCTATTCGAGGGTTGGAAAAAAATAGACGAAATTCCTTTCGACCCCGAGCGAATAAGCATCTCGGTATTGGTCGAACGGAGCGGAAAGCGGCTTCTGATCATGAAAGGCGCGCCGGAAGAAGTTCTTCGGCGCAGCAACAGATATAATGCCGATCGGGACATCCTCAAGGAATTTGACGACAACGCGCGCCTAGCCTTTTCCAAGATCCATGATGACGAGGCGGCCAAAGGATATCGTCTGCTCGCGGTCGCGTGGAAGGAGATGCCCGATACCTGCGTTACGCTGGCGCCCGATGACGAAAACGCCTTGGTGATCGCCGGATATTGCGTATTCGAGGATCGGCCCAAAGCCAGCGCTTCGGCCGCGATCAAACGGTTGAGGAGTTCCGGCGTGCGAACGAAAGTTCTATCCGGCGACAACGAGATCGTCGTTCAGCATGTCGCTGACACATTGAAAATCTCCTCGCGGGGGATTCTGACGGGAGCGAAGATTTCGGAACTGTCGGATTCGGCCCTTGCCGGTCTCGTCAGAACGACGGATCTGTTCGCCCGGGTTTCCCCCGATCAAAAGTCGAGAATCATCCGCGCATTGCAATCAAACGGATTTACCGTCGGTTTCATCGGCGACGGCGTCAACGACGCGCCGGCTATCCGTGCGGCCGAGGTCGGAATCTCGGTCGAGGGTGCTACGGATATAGCCCGCTCCGCCGCGGACCTGATCATGCTGGACAGGGA
>JBGPVT010000155.1:0-5019 GCA_041491825.1 Xanthobacteraceae bacterium
ATAATGCCGATCGGGACATCCTCAAGGAATTTGACGACAACGCGCGCCTAGCCTTTTCCAAGATCCATGATGACGAGGCAACCAAAGGATATCGTCTGCTCGCGGTCGCGTGGAAGGAGATGCCCGATACCTGCGTTACGCTGGCGCCCGATGACGAAAACGCCTTGGTGATTGCCGGATATTGCGTATTCGAGGATCGGCCCAAAGCCAGCGCTTCGGCCGCGATCAAACGGTTGAGGAGTTCCGGCGTGCGAACGAAAGTTCTATCCGGTGACAACGAGATCGTCGTTCAGCATGTCGCTGACACATTGAAAATCTCCTCGCAGGGGATTCTGACGGGAGCGAAGATTTCGGAACTGTCGGATTCGGCCCTCGCCGGTCTCGTCAGAACGACGGATCTGTTCGCCCGGGTTTCCCCTGATCAGAAGTCGAGAATCATCCGCGCATTGCAATCAAACGGATTTACCGTCGGGTTCATCGGCGACGGCGTCAACGACGCGCCGGCTATCCGTGCGGCCGAGGTCGGAATCTCGGTCGAGGGTGCTACGGATATAGCCCGCTCCGCCGCGGACCTGATCATGCTGGACAGGGATCTCGCGGTGCTGGCGGACGGCGTCGATGAAGGCCGCACTACGTTCGCGAATATCTTGAAATATATCCGCATGGGGACGAGCTCCAATTTCGGAAACATGCTGTCGATGGCGACGGCCTCGCTCTTTATTCCCTTTTTACCTCTGCTTCCCGTGCAAATTCTTTTGAACAATTTGCTGTATGATCTATCCGAGGTGGGCATTCCGTTCGACCGCGTCGACAGAGAAGAGCTGAAGCGGCCGCGCGCCTGGGATTTCCCCAATATATTCCGATTTACCCTGGCGATGGGCGCGCTCTCATCGTGCTTCGATTTTCTCACATTCGGGGTTCTGCTTCGCTTCTTCGAGGCGACCCCCGACGTCTTTCGAACCGCCTGGTTCGTGGAATCGATCGCAACCCAGCTGCTGGTCATTTTCATCATCCGGACTTCGGGCCGCACGCTGAAGAGCCGGCCTGCCAAAATTCTTCTCGTTACTTCGATCGGCGCCCTATCGATATCGCTCTTCATCGCACTGTCGCCGGCCGGCGCGACGTTTGGATTTGTGCCGATACCGATGACTTTATTGTTTTGCATCGGCGGAATTGTCGTCGCCTATCTCCTCGCCGCCGAGATAATCAAGGCGCTTGCGAAGGATTTTCTATTTCGCTCGTCGCACGTGACTTGATTTTGGCCACGCCCCGATCTGTTTGTATCTTCCGAAAGTTTGATACGGAATCATGACCGCAGCCGAACTTCAGGAAAGGGTTTTCGCGTATCTGATGAACCCGGATACGCATGGCGGCGTTCGTGTCGAGCGCATCGATACGCATGCCGCTTCCGTGTTTTTGGCCGGTGAGCACGCATACAAGATTAAGCGCGCCGTCAAATATCCGTATCTCGACTATTCGACGCTGGAAAAGCGAAAGGCCGCTTGCGCGAAAGAATTGGAAATCAATCGCAGGTTTGCTCCCGACCTTTATTTGAAAGCTATTCCGATCACGCAAGAGCCCAACGACAAACTCGCTCTCGATGGCGGCGGAGAGCCGATCGAATGGGCCGTCGTCATGAAGCGCTTCGATGAGCGCAAGACCCTCGATCATCTGGCTGAAAGCGCCTTGATCACGGAAGGGCTTGCGGAGCAATTGGGGCGAAAGGTCGCGGAACTGCACGCAGAAGCCCCAACTTTTTCTTCCGACGCATGGTTGAAATTCATTCCCGAGATTATTGCCGATAACGATGCCGCGCTTCGCCAAAGAGCCGAATTGTTCGCAACCGCGGATGTCGACTTCCTTCGGGATCAATCGATATCCGCCTTGAATCGGATCACGCCGCTGCTCGAATCCCGCGCTCGATCGGGGTTTATCCGTCAAGGCCATGGCGACCTGCATCTCGGAAACATCGCGTTGATCGACGGCAAGCCGATCGTTTTTGACGCGATTGAATTTGATCCGCTGATCGCCGCAGGCGACGTATTGTATGACCTTGCCTTTTTGCTGATGGACTTGATCGATCGCGGCTTTCCCGCGATCGCGAATATCGTCCTCAATCGTTATCTCGTCGAGGCCGGGCGCGACGAGAACCTGGATGGAATGGCGGCGCTGCCGCTATTCTTGTCGCTTCGAGCAGCCATCCGGGCCAAGGTCGCGCTCGCCCGCCTTGTTCAGACGACATCGAAGGACCGCTCCACAGTAGCGGAGCAAGCCCGGATCTATTTTCGTCATGCGGTCGGGTTTCTTTCGCCGGCAAAGCCCAGATTAATTGCCGTCGGGGGCCTTTCGGGAACGGGCAAGTCGGCGCTCGCGCGGGTCATCGCGCCGAAGATCATGCCGGCTCCCGGAGCCATCGTTATTCGTTCGGATATTGAACGAAAAATCATGTTCGGGGCGCGGGAAGACAAGCTGCTTCCTCGAGAAGCCTACGCGCCCGAGGTCAGCGTCCGCGTCTACAAAATACTATGTCGGAAGGCGCAACGCGTAATCTTGGCCGGTCATTCCGCCATCGTCGATGCGGTGTTTGCTTCCGTGGAGGAGCGGCGCGCAATCCGAGCGGTCGCGGACGATTGCGGCGTCGAATTTACCGGATTGTTTCTAGAGGCCGACCTGAGAACTCGTCTCGATCGGGTAACGGCCCGAGTCAATGATGCCTCGGATGCCGATGCCGCGATTGCCGAGCGCCAGCAAGAGATCGAGATCGGACCCCTCGACTGGCAACGCATCGATGCCGCGCATGACAAGAACGATACCCTGGCCCAAGCCCTCAGGGTGATCGATGCCTAAGCCTTCGTCCCGCGCTTGGCGTTAGCCAAGCTGAAACCAATAATGCTCGCACCATGGCCGGGAGCGGCGCCAAGAACTGTTATCGGCGCAACAGCATTTTGATCATGAAGTCGGTGAATTTACCGAAAGGCGGGTGCAGCAAACTCGCCCCATTCAGGCGGCTCTGCAGGAACACGCCCTTGCGATGCGAAAACGTCTGAAAACCAAATTCGCCATGATAGGCGCCGATACCCGAGGCCCCAACGCCGCCAAAGGGCAAGTCTTCGACCACAATATGAAACAGCGTCTCATTCACCGACGCGCCGCCCGAAATCGTACGCCGCAGAACTTCGTTACGTTTGCCGTCATCGGCGCCAAAATAGTAGAGCGCAAGCGGCCGCGGATGCCGATTAATATAATCGATCGCCTCGCTAAGCCGACGATAGGTCTTGATCGGCAATACCGGGCCGAAGACTTCCTCACGCATGATCGCGAGATCATCGCCGGGCTCGATCACCAAAGTCGGCGGCAATTTACGGAGTGCCGGCTCGAATGTTTCATGCGCCGGATTTAATTCGACAGTGCGGACGCCGCGAGCTTTCGCTTCTTCAAGATATTGCGTGATGCGCCGATAATGGCGGTCGTTCACGATGCTCGTATAGTCGGAATTGCTCTTGAGCGTTGGATAGAATTTGCCGACGATCTCCCCGGTGATCTGGATGAATTCCTCCAACCGCGCTTCGGGTAGCAGTACATAATCCGGCGCGATGCAGGTTTGACCCGCATTGAGCAGCTTGCCGTAGGCAATGCTCTCGACTGCGCTCCGCAAGCGGGCATCTTCATCCACGATACAAGGCGACTTTCCGCCAAGCTCCAGCGTCACCGGCGTCAGATTTTCGGCAGCCGCCTGCATGACGAGCCGGCCGACGGAGGTCGAACCGGTGAAGAACAAATGATCGAACGGAAGCCGCGCAAAGGCAGCGCCAATGTCGGAACCCCCGACGATGGTGGCAACTCGGTCTTCCGGGAATAGGTCGGCGAGAAATCCGGCGAGAAATTCAGAAGTGCGAGTAGTGATCTCCGACGGCTTTAGCATTACGCGGTTGCCGGCGGCGAGTGCCGCCACGAGCGGCATCAGCGACAACTGAAACGGATAGTTCCACGGACTGATGATGCCTACGACGCCGAGCGGCTGATAGAGAATTCGCGCGCGCGCCGGCATGAATTCAAGGCTTACCGAAACCTTCTTCGGTTTCATCCATTGCTGCAGATGGCTGGAAGCGTGCCGGATACCGGCAAGCACGGGAAAGACTTCGGCAATCAGGCTTTCGTGTCGCGAACGATTTCCGAAATCGGCAGAAATCGCTTCGGCAATACGTTCGGAATTCTCCTTGATCGCCTGAGCGAGCCTCGCGAGGTCCTGGCGCCGCTCCTCGAGCGTCGGCGGTTCGGCCGCCTGAAAGGCCGCGCGCTGGCGCGCGAGAATCGCACCAAGATCGTCAATCGAGCCGGCTGACTTGGGCCGAGCCTCGGCAATGTCACGCAAACTCATAATCTAGCCCTCCACGGGATCCATTGACCGATAGCGCCCAACAACATTTCTATTCGCCCATTGCCCCACATGGGAAACAATCGGCTCGATTGTGAGGCTCCTCACCTTACCATCAGACAGGGATCAATTCGATCCGTTCATAGAGCCGGATCACGTCCGGCGCATGGCAGAGCTCGGTGCCGGGATTGAGCACCGCGGCGGACCCGGCTGCCACCCCGTATCGGAATGCTTCGAGAAGATTGCCGCCCGCGGCGAGGCTCCACACCATTCCACCGACAAAACTGTCGCCGGCACCGACCGCGCTGATCGGCCGAATATCCGGCGCGTGGGCACGATGGGCCAAATCCCGCGTGACAAGGAGCGCGCCTTTTTCCCCCAGCGTAAGGACAACCACCTCCGCGCGGCCGGTCTCCACCAGTTGGCGGCAGGCCGCGAGCCATGCGTTTTGATCCGCGAGCCCGGCATTCACAAGTTCCTGCAATTCCCGCAGGTTCGGCTTAATCAGATAAACGCTCTCCTTGAGCGCCGCCGCCAAGGGTTTTCCCGACGTATCAAGAACGAGCTTTGATCCGCGCGCCTTCGCGATGCGGGCGACTTCGGCATAGAAATCGTCAGGAACGCCCGGCGGCAAACTGCCGCTG
>JBGPVT010000156.1:0-4972 GCA_041491825.1 Xanthobacteraceae bacterium
CCGACCCTCCCCACAAGGGGGAGGGTTGGTGTCTTACTTGGATACCACCGCACCGACAAAGTAAAAGGGCGCCCCAAGGGACGCCCTGTTTCGAAGGTCGATGGAACGCTGTCGTATTACTTCTTCGCTGCGTTCATGCGCTGCTGAATGTACCAGACGAGCAGCATGAGGGCTCCGACGCCGAGCAGTGTCGCGCCCGGCACGGCGTTTCCGAACGCGACGAGATTGTCGTAGACGCCCTGGATAAAGCCTCCCGAGTTCGGTGCGAGCACGAGATGAATGAGAACGCTCAACAGGACGATCAGAAACGCGACCTCGACGAACGTCCACAGATAGCGTCTGGCTTTGTCTAGATATCTCAACATGGCGATCCCCCCCGGGATGAACGGGTGGAAGGTTTAGCCTCCCACCCGATTTTCTTTCAGCGCGCCAGTCGGCGAGCGAAGTTCATCCACCCGAGACTAGCACGCGGCTCGAAGTCACGCGACCGAGCGCTTCGAGAACAGCCAGAGGATCAGGCCGAGCGCGATCAGTCCGACGAGACCGTTCGAGCCGAGCTCTTTCACCATAGCGGTGATGTTGGTAACAACCGATCCGAAGAACGGAACGTTGCCGCCAACCAGCAGCGCCGCGACGATGGCCAATGCGAGCAGCATCAGGCCGATTTCGGTCAGCGCGGCGATCAGATGTTTCAAACCCTTCAGTGCGTCCATAGTGCGGTTCTCCCATTGCAACGGCTTTTTCGACGCAACAACGAATCGACGAATGTCCCACTCCCGGCGCTATTACAAGGTGCGTCGCTCGCCGCCGTGCTGCATAGCGAAATGAAAATTGCGACGAATTCGCAATGCGAGAATAGAAATGGCCGTAATACGGGCCTCGCAGCACGCCCGGTCGAATTTGTCGCGGCCGTGCTTCGCCCGATCATCCACGACTGAATTTGCATCCGCCCGCGCGGCCCACCGCCAACGCGGCGATTTACCCCGAATCAGATGGTATCCGCCCGGGCGGTACCGCGATCCGCGCGCGTCGAGCTTCGCGACCCTGTCGAAGAAACCATCAGTGCGTCGGTTTTGCGCTCGCCTGCTCGACGAATTTGTTGGTGTAGGTCTTCGACAGGTCGATTTTCGCGTTGGCGACGTCCGGCGAGGACTGGCTGAAGACGGCGAGCACGGCTTCCGCGCCCTTGGGATCCATCGCGCCGGTCGTCGAATACATCGGGATCGTATTCTTGAGCGCGGCGAGATAAAGCGCCTTGTCGGGGCCGACGAGATCGACCGGCATCTTCGCCATGATTTCCTCCGCCGAATGCGATTGAATCCACTTCAGCGTCGCGACCAAGGCATTGGTGAGCGCCTGCGTCTCCTTTTCGTGCTTGGCGATCCAATCGCTGCGCGTATAAAGCGCGCCACCCGGATATTCGCCGCCGAAGACGGCAAGCGTGTCCTTCGCCGTGCGCGTATCGCTGAGGATTTTCAATTCCGCCTTGCCCGCGAGCAGCGTCGGCGTGGGATCGAGCATCACCGCCGCGTCGACCGTCCCCTGCTCCATCGCCACGACCGCCGTGGCCCCGAGGCCCACGCCGATCACCGCAACCGTATTCGGGTCGACCCCGGCCTTGGCGAGATGATATTTCAGGAAGAAGTCGGTGGAGGAGCCGGGCGCGCTGACGCCCACTTTCTTGCCGGCAAGGTCCTTCAATGAATTGATTTCGCCGGTGTGCTTCGGCGACACGCCGAGCACCATGCCGGGATAGCGGTCGTAAACGACGAAGGCCGTCAGCATCTGGTTCTTGGCGGCCAAATTCACGCAATGATCATAGTATCCGGATACCACGTCGGCGCTGCCGCCGATCACGGCGGTCAACGCCTGCGAACCGCCCTTGAAGTCGACGAGTTCGATCTCGAGGCCGGCCTTGTCGTATTCGCCGAGCGCGCTGGCGAGCACGGTCGGCAGGTAACAAAGGCAAGAGGCGCCGCCGACGGCGATCGTGACCTTCAGCTTCGCGCCTTCTGCCGCCGCAATCCCACTGAGTAGGACGAGGGCGGCGAGCGACGCAAACAGCCGCCGAATGAGCGAACGAGCCATGATTTCCTCCCGGGATCGTTTCTGTCGTTGGTCCGTACGATAGACCAGCCGGCTAGTGTCCCGATTCCGAAGTTCGTCATCCCTCGCGGCAGGCTCTCATACGAACTTCGGAATTAAAGGGACACTAGTGACTCTATAGATACTAGAGCCCTGAACCCGAAGTTCGCAACCACCCTTGCGGCAAGGCATATGCGAACTTCGGATTCAGGGCTCTAGCCGGCCGCAAAGACCGCCTCAGTTGTGCGTTTCCGCCGCGACCGGGCGCCAGGCCAAGAGCCGCCGCTCGACCAGCGACACGATCGCGTCGATCGCGAGCACGAAGACGCCGAGCACGAACATGCCGGCGAACACGCCGGCGACGTCGAAAATTCCTTCCGCCTGCTGGATGAGATAGCCGAGCCCGGCCGCGGATCCCAGATACTCGCCGACCACCGCGCCGACCACGGCGAAGCCCACTGCCGTGTGCAGCGACGAGAACATCCACGACAAGGCCGAGGGCCAATAGACGTGGCGAAGGAGTTGGCGCTCGCTCATGCCGAGCATGCGCGCGTTCGCCAGCACCGCGGGGCTCACTTCCTTCACGCCCTGATAGACGTTGAAGAAGACGATGAAGAAGACGAGCGTGACCCCGAGCGCCACCTTCGACCAGATGCCGAGCCCCAGCCACAGCGTGAAGATCGGCGCCAGCACCACGCGCGGCAGCGAATTGATCATCTTCACGTAAGGATCGAACACGGCGGCGACGAAGGGCATGCGCGCGAACCAGAAGCCGACGAGCACGCCGGCGAGCGAGCCGATCGCGAAGGCAAGCAGCGCCTCGACGAGCGTAATCCAAAGATGCCGCCAGATCGTCCCCTCGCGGAACCACCGGACCACGCGCGCCGCCACGTCCGAAGGCGTCGAGAAAAAGAAGGGATCGAGCCAATAGCGGTCGAAGAATTGGTGGGTGGCAAGGACGTGCCACAGGCCAAGGACCGCCGCCGCGACGAGGAACTGCAGGGCGAAGAGATGGGCGCGTCTCATGCCGTTCCCGCCGCTTCCTGCGCGTAGGTCTTGCCGACTTCCTCCTTCAGCTTCATCCAGATTTCGCGGTGAATTTCGTGGAAGGCGGGCTCCAGCCGCACATCCGCGGTATCGCGCGGACGCGGCAGCGAAATCGTCCAATCGCCGATGATGCGCGCGTTCGGGCCCGCCGACATCACCACCACCCGGTCGGAAAGGGCGATCGCTTCCTCGAGATCGTGGGTGACGAACAGCACCGCCTTCTTGTCGGCGCTCCACAAATCGAGCAGGAGATTGCCCATGATTTGGCGCGTCTGCGCGTCGAGCGGCCCGAACGGCTCGTCCATCAACAGGATCTTCGGATCGCGGATCAGCACCTGCGCGAGCGCGACGCGCTTCTTCTGTCCGCCCGAGAGCATGTGCGGATAGCGGCCGGCGAAAGCGGAAAGGCCGACGCGGGCGAGCCAGGCGCGCGCCCGCGTGCGCGCTTCGGAGGTGGTAACGCCCGCCACCTCCAGCCCGATCGCGACGTTTTCGAGCGCCGTCTTCCACGGAAACAGCGCATCGGCCTGAAACAGATAGCCCGCATTGGGGTTGAGGCCCTGGAGCGGCCGGCCGAGGACTTCGACCCGGCCTGCGCTCGGCGCGATCAGTCCGGCCGCGAGATTGAGGAGCGTCGACTTTCCGCAGCCGGTGGGACCGACGATCGAAAGAAACTCGCCGTCCGCGACGGTCAAATCGGCGCGCTCGATCGCCGGATAGCTTCCCCGCTCGAAGCGATAGCTAACGCCGACGCCATCGAGCCGCATGGCGGGCCCGGTTTTCGCTGCGGCCATCGTGCTGGTCGTGGACAGAGAGGCTTCCATATCCCTTGTGCCGTTTTCGGCTTTCTCGTTTGCTCGGCGCAGACTAGTGCCCCGAACCCGAAGTTTGCAAACACCGTGCCGCAAGCTTGGTTGCGAACTTCGGGTTCAAAGTGAACACTAGAATTATTGAGTTGCTAGGGCGCGGACTCATAAACGACCAGTCGAATGCTGAAGCGGGTCGCCGCCCAATGTCCGTTATGCGGGGTAAAGCGGATATGCCCCAGACATCGCGGGATGTCTGCTTTTGACCCAAAGCGGACATCACGCGGAGATCGCGAAAACGACGAAATGACACAAAGGCGGCATTCAGCCTCCGTTTCAACATGTCCATGGCCATGGCGCGATAGCTTTGTTTTGGATAACATTTGCGCAGGAATTAAACGCCACGCCGCAAAATCAGGATGCGATAGAAATGGTCCTATCACGTCCATTGGGAGGTCGGCATGTACACCGCTCAGCTTCTGCATTTCAGTAGGCGTCTGACGTTGTTCGTTCCGACGTTCCTAGTCCTGCTTGGCCAGCCCGCAGCATGGGCTGAGGAGAGAATCTACAAAGTCGGAATCCTGCTGACCGGCAGCGCCGCGTCTCCCCCGCCTCTATACAGGCAGTTCACAGACGCGCTCCGCGCCTTGGGCTACGTCCCCGACCGGAACGTGAGGTTCGAATATCGAGGCGCGGAGGGCAAGTATGAGCGCTTCCCGCAACTCGTGACCGATCTGGTTCAGCAGCAAATGGATGTGATTCTTGCCGGGCCAGCTCCGGCCGCTCGCGCAGCGCAACAAATCACAAGCACTGTCCCCGTCGTCTTTTCAATCTCCGCCGATCCCGTTGCACTCGGCCTGGTCAAGAGCCTTGAAAAGCCCGGCGGGAACATGACTGGCCTGACGGAGGAAGCTCCCGGTCTTTGGGCCAAGCGAACGGCCTTGCTGAAGGAGATCATACCTCAAACCAAAAAGATCGGGATCCTGTGGGACGCCAATGCCTTCGGGGAGCAAGTCGGGCTCGAAATGGCGCGC
>JBGPVT010000157.1:0-4960 GCA_041491825.1 Xanthobacteraceae bacterium
ATGCACAGGACGGCTTTGATCCAGCTCGCGAACATCGACAGGAATATCAAAAACGTGAATTCAACGGGGCCGGGCCAGTTCATGTCGCGAGTCTAGGGCAGATTCGCCGCCCCGACCACGGCCCCCGCAATTCCTGACCGCTGATTGTGCGGTGCGATCCTGCGGCTGTGTGAAGCAGGTCACATTCGCCTGGCACGGCGCGGGCTAGATGCATGAGGGCAATCCGATTCACAGGAGGCACTCATGTGGAGATTTTACGACAAGTTCAGCGAAGCGGACCGCCGCGCGATTCGTAAATGGCAAGCCGGTGTCGCTGCTTTCTACGTTGCGGTTTTCTTCGTGTTTCTCGCCCTCGTGGTCGTTAATCACGAGCTCGGTGCCTGGGCCGCGAGCGCCACGCAAGCGGATATGACGGGCTCGAAAGCGAGGCCGGCCAGCGGTACAGTGCGGATGACGAGCTTCGAAATCAACACACTCTATCCCTGAAACCTAAAGCCGCCGATCGATCGGCGGCGGTTGCTAGGGCGCTTCGCCGCCGGCTTCTCTCGCGGCTTTGGCTTCTTGTTCCGGCGCTTGCGTTTCTTCCGGCCACGGCGTGTCGCGCCAGCCCTTCGGCGGCGGCGCGCCGAGTGCAAGCGCATGGATCTTGCCGCCCTTCGTCTTATGATAGAGCCAAGTCGGAAACTTTTCCGGCACCTTTTTCTCCGCCATCACCAAATTCCTCGTTTGCTGGCGCGCGCGTTTTTCCGATCGAGAGCCGAGCGGCCCGGTAGCGGGTCGCCGAGCAAAAGCTGGTCGGGCGTGCGGGATGCCGCGAGTGCGGCCTCGCGCTCGGCCTCGACCGCGCAGGGGACGACCGTCGTCATGACGTAAGGGCGGAATCCGTCTCCCTTCCCCTTGCGCGCGCGATAGCGGCGCATGTAGTCGCGCCGCGCGCGGCGGCGCTCGAGCTCGGCGAACGGAATGAGCCGGCGTTTCTGCATGAGTTGGATTTTCCTTTTTTCTTCGTCATCGCCGGGCTTGACCCGGCGATCCCGCTTAGGGACGCACGATCTTGCCAATTGAATCGGGATCACCGGGTCTCGGCGCTCCGCGCCGGCCCGGTGATGACATCCAAATTAAGGCTTGAGATTCGAACGCGAAGGCCCGCCGATCACGCCGGATGACGCGTGTGTGGAAAGCGCCGCGTACCGGAAGTCGGGTCCACCCGACTTCCGGCGGGGTGTTATTGGCGCAAGCCGAATGTTTCCGGCTTGCGCATAGCGGCGTGCCCGAATTTTTGCCGTTGATGATTGGTTGGCTAAATTGCGCCCATGAAGCTTCCGGGCGCACAAACGGTCCGGGTGAGCGCATAGCTCGCCGGGACGATCAATCAGTGTTTCAATTCATAGCGAAAGGCGGCGTAACATTTCAAGGGTGGCCGCTCGTTTCACTTCCACGCCGCCCTATGAGAAGTGAGTTTGGGGCAAAATTTGAACTGAAGTTCAAAGATTCGACTTCGATCGCGTGGAACCGCCGGCGGCCCAAATCAAAGCCAAACCGATCGCCAGCGAAGCCAGCGGAACGCCGATCGCCAAAGCCGACAGATTCCATAAGGATCGCAAGGGCGCGGCCTTTTCCTTCGTGCGCTCGAAAATCCATTGTTGTTGCGCGGAAGCCCGTTCGAAATCGCGTTTCAAATCGTTCGAGTATCGAACCGCGACGAAAGCAACAAACAGGATGGAGAACACGGTCCACCACATCAGAAAAACACGCCGTATATTCATCTGCGCTTCCCGTGGTTGAGAGCAATACCGGCCGCGCCGCTTTTTTTCGGCCCTCGGGCACTTTCGATCGCCGGTGGCTGCGACAATTCGCAAGTGGCAATTTACACGGGACTGAAGAATAATCCCACCATTACCCAGTCCTTCTAACCCCTGTTCCTGCACCCCGGCGACGCGCATCCGCCGGGTTTTTGTTTGGCAACAAAGGCGCCAGTAAAAAATTTCGGATGAATACCGGGGCTTGGCGCGAGCCGTCCGGGTGAGCGCGAAGCCCGCCGGGACCGTGAATCGGTACGCCCAACGAACGCGAACGCCGCGTAACTTTTCAAGCTTCCTTTGCGTCGCAACGTTCCGCAGTGCGGTTGTCTGCCCAGAAAGCGAATATTCGCCGATCACAACCGTTTCGCGATTGCCGAATCGCGCGCGCGCGTGCCAACGTTCGCTCGCGCTGTTGCGCCAAATAATAACCAACACCCTGTAAAAATCGAAGGGGGACTGAACATGCCGCCGGAGACCGTCAATTTCGACGCGCCCAATCTTGCCGCGGAAATCGAACAGCTCAGCCAATACGAGCTCAATCATCTGCCCTTCGGCGTCATCCTGCTCGACCCCGAAGGCACCGTGCTGTTCTACAGCGAGACCGAGGCGCGGCTGTCCGGCTTCAACAAAATCCCGACCGGGCAGAATTTGTTCGTAATATCGCGTTGCATGGCGGGCGACAATTTCCAGGGGCGCATTACGCGCGCGATGGAGAAAGGGCCGGTCGATCTCGAATTCGGCTGGAAGGGCGACTTCGCCGATCCGAAGCGCGATTTGCGCTTCCGCATCCAGTCGTCGAGCGGCAAAGGCGTTTGGATTTTCGTCGAGCGCGATAGCGGCGACGGTCCGCGCGGCCCGTCGCAACAGTAGCGGCGGAAATTCGATCGCAGCCGCCACATCGCGATCGCGTCCGCGATTTTTCCGGGCGCGCGAGCCGTCCAGGTGAGCGCAAAGCGTGCTGGGATGGTAAATTAGTATCGCAATGAATCGCGAAGAGGCGCGTGGGTTTTCAAGAGCTTCAGCGCCAGGAAGTGAGTCAGTTTGATTTTTTATTGTCAGGCGTTTGGTCAAGCGTCGGGTTGAGTATGCAACGGCCGCCACCCAGCCCTTGAGAGTAAGACGCGCGGCATTGCTCCATGGTTTCGAAACGGCAATCCACCGGGCCTGACGCAACCAGCACACAATAGCGCTGGTTTTTCGGGGCGGTCTGGGCGTCCGCGGGCGCGGCAAAGAACGCAACGGCGACAACGCACGCAACGAGAAATTTTTTCACAGGACTGCCTTCAGATCCGTGCAGACTAGGAATTCTGGTGACAAATCTATAGACAGTTTAAGCCCGCAACCTGTGGCAAATTGGCATTTCAGACAATTCGCTGCCGTTGATGGTATTTAGGCCACACGCTAAAGCGGCCTGAAACGCGATTTTTCGGGCGCGCGAGTTGGCGGTGTGAGCTTTGACTTCTCCGTTGTCATGCCCGGGCTTGACCCGGGCATCTATGCGGACTGTCAGCGCGCGCTGAACTTCATCATGGATCGCCGGGTCAAGCCCGGCGATGACGAATGAGTTTGATCGCGCCCTGCGGTTTTACCGAGCGCGCAAGCCCTTTCCATTACCCCGGCCGCAACGCCGATAGCGGCACGCAGAGCACGTTGTCGCGACCGAAGAGGGAGAGGATCACTTCGACCCGCTTCTTGCCGCGCGCGGATTTCAGCGTGCAGAAATGGCCGGCGAACGGGCCCTTCACCATGCGCACCGGATCGCCTTCCTTGAGGCGCAGCACTTCCGTCGTCTCGTCGAAGACGCCGATCTCTTGCATCGCGCGCAAGTCCTCGATCGCGGCCGCTTGCACCGGCACCGGAATCGAGTTGTTCGACAACACGCCCTCGACGCCGTCGGTGTTGCGAATCTCGTACCAGGGCATCAGGTTGATATCGAAGCCGACGAACAAATAGCGCGGCAAGAGCGGCACCACGCGTTCTTTTTTGCGGCGCGCGTGGTGGATCCAGCACTTCGCGCGCGGCAGAAACACGTCATAGCCCTTGGCGAGAAGGCCCTTCTCCGCCCGGAACTCGCATTTGATGTTGGTGTAGACCACGTACCAGCGCTTGCCCGAGGGGAAGCTGATCGGCAGGTCGGACGTGCGCTCGGGCGCACGTACGGAGTTAGTGGGCGCGGCGCGGTCGAACATTGTTTGCGCGCTGTTCTTTTGGGCGAAGTTCATGGCTCATCCCGTGCGCTTCTTGATCGTCGCGATCCCTTCGTCGTCATGGCCGGGCTTGTCCCTTCTTTTCCTCTCCCCGCTACGCGGGGAGAGGTCGGCTTCCGAGTGGAGCGAGGAAGCCGGGTGAGGGGCATTCGCAGGCACCCCCCTCACCCGCCTTGCTCGCAAGCTCGCTCGGCACCCTCTCCCCGCTACGCGAGGAGAGGGAAAGAAGGAGCGCCCCCGGACCCAAGTCCGAGCTTGACAGCGGCTGCCGCGATCTAGTAACCAATTTGGTGACAAGTCAAGCGCACTTGACACCAGATTGGACTCTATCCACTGTATCCAGATTGGTGACAATGCAAGCATGCGAAAGCGCCCGGTGCGAAAAAAAATGAAGCCCGCGAAAAAGATCGACCTGCAAGGACCGCTCGCGGCGGCGATGAAAGATTCCGGCATCTCAATGGCCGAGCTCGCGCGGCAATCGAAGACCTCGCGCCAGCAGGTGCAGCGGCTGGTGAAGGGCGGGCGCAAACTTTCCAAGGCATGGGCCGAGCGCTTCGCGCCGCATCTCGCCACCACCGCCTCGCAGCTGATGTTCGGGCCGCGGATCGCGTTCGCCGTCGGCTATGTCGGCGCCGGTGAATTCATCCCGATCGACGATCACGCCGTCGGCGCGGGGCTGGAGGAAGTGGAGATCCCGGCCGGCGTGCCGGACGACGCAGTGCTCTTGATCGTGCGCGGAGACTCCATGGCGCCGCGCTATTTCGACAATGAGTATCTTTTTTACCGCCGCGATAACAGGCCGCCCACCGAGCTGATCGGTCGCGAATGCGTGATCAAGCTCACCGACGGCCGCCTGTATGTGAAGGAGTTGCGGCGCGGCGAGAGCGGGCGCTTCACGCTGTTCGGCTGGAACTCGCCGCTGATCGAGAACGTCGCCGTGGAATGGGCGGC
>JBGPVT010000158.1:0-4920 GCA_041491825.1 Xanthobacteraceae bacterium
GGTATCGTAGCCGGGGCCGAAGCCGAGGATGAAATCGTGGGCGTGGGCGGCCTTGGCCGCCGCGACAATCTCGCTTTCGCACGCGTCGGGACGGCCGAGCGCGATGTTGTCGCGGATCGTGCCGGAGAACAGGAATACATCCTGGCTGACATAAGCGATTGCGTCCCGCAGCGAGCGGCGGGAGACTTTCGCGACATCCTGTCCGTCGATCAGGATCGTGCCCGCCTGCGGCTCGTAGAAGCGTTCGATCAGGGCCATGACGGTGGATTTGCCCGCACCCGACGGGCCAACGATGGCGGTGGTCTGGGCGGGTTCCGCCGTGAAGGAGAGGTGGCGGAGCAGCGGCTCGCCGGGCCGATAGGAGAATTCGACGTCGCGAAATTCGATCCTGCCGCCTTTCACCGCGAGCTGCGGCAAGCCTTCGGGTTCGCGCTCGGCCGGCTTGGTGTCGATGATCTCGAACAGCTTGCGGACATAGACGAGGCTCGCCGCGATATCGATGTTGACGCGCGCCAGCCGCTTCGCCGGCTCGTAGGCGAGCAGGAGTGCGGTGATGACCGAAAAGAATTCGCCGGGGAGCCGCCCGCTCTTGAGCACGCCGAAGCCCGCATACATCACCGCCGCCGCCACCGCGAAGCCGCCGAGCATTTCCATCAGCGGGCTCGAGCGCGAGCTCACCCGCGTCATTTTGTTCATCGCCTGCTCGACTTCGGCGACATGCGTGTTCATGCGTGCGCGCAGCATGTCCTCGAGGTTGAAGGACTTGACCATGCGGATTCCGTGAATGGTCTCCTGCATGGTCTGAATGATTTTCCCGGCGCCGACGAACTGGCGCTGTACGATCTTGCGGGTGCGCCGGATGAGCGAGCGGACGCCGACCACCGCCACCGGCAGGGCAACGAGACAAATGAAGGCGAGGAAGGCATCCTGAATGACCATCACGGTGACGAGGCCGATGAGCGACAGAAAATCGCGGCCGATCGTCGTGATCAGGATCTGAAGAATGGCGCGGGCGCCGGCCGCGCCTGAATTCAGCCGGTTGAGGAATTCCGCCGAATGACGCTCGGAGAAGAAGTTAATTCCTTGCGCCAGCAAATTGTCATAGAGGCGCTTCTGATAGCCCGCGATGATGCGGTTGCCGATGCGTCCGAGCGTGACCGCCTGGCCATAGGCCGAAAAGCCCTTGATGGTGGCGAGCGCGACCAAGACGCCGCCGAGCACCCAGATCGCGTTTTCACGGCCCTCGACGAAAATTTTATTGACGACGTCCTTCATCAAATAGGCGGAAAGCGACGTCGAGGCCGCGACCAGGAACATGAACACGAAGGCGAGCGCGTAGCGCCACGCATAGCGGCGGCCGTCGGTGAGCAACAGGCGCGGGATGATCGCCCGCGCATCCTCGCCGAGGAGCCCGGACAGGCGGAATTTAATGCGCTCGAACAGCATGGCGGGGTCGCTGCGATGAAGCCGGTTTTTGCCGCAATGTCAATGGCCTAGGCGAAGACCGAGGTCCCGCTCGCGCGCTCATTTTCGAGCGAGAAGCGAGTTTAATTCGGCGCGGAAAGCGACGCCTAGGTCCTCGCGCGCCAGCGCGTAGGCGACGTTGGCGGCCAGAAAGCCGATCTTCGAACCGCAATCGAAGGTGCGGCCCTCGAAGTCGAAGCCGAAGAAGGGCTGCTTCTTCGCGAGTTCCAGCATCGCATCGGTGAGCTGGATTTCGCCGCCGGCGCCGCGCCCCTGCTTCGCGAGGAACTCGAAGATTTCGGGCTGCAGGATGTAGCGGCCGGTGATGATGCGGTTCGACGGCGCCTTGCCGCGCGGCGGCTTCTCGATCATGCCGGTGATCTCGAACGCCTTCCCCTTGCGCGGACCCATGCCGACGACGCCGTACATGTGGGTGAGGTCCTCCGGCACTTCCTCGACCGCGATCAAATTCGCGTTTTCGCCGAGCGCGGCGTAAGCCTCGAGCATCTGCGCGAGACATGATTTTTTCGCCTGCACGAGCACGTCGGGGAGAAGAAGCGCGAAGGGCTCGTTGCCGGCGATTTCGCGCGCGCACCACACCGCGTGGCCGAGCCCGAGCGGCGACTGCTGGCGGATGAAGCTCATCGCGCCGGCGCCGGGAAGATCGCGTTCGAGCGCATCGAGTTCGGCCTTCTTGCCGCGCTCGCGAAGCGTGGATTCGAGCTCGAACTGGCGGTCGAAATGGTCCTCGATCACGCCCTTGTTGCGGCCGGTGATGAAAATGAAATGCTCGATGCCGGCCTCGCGCGCCTCGTCGACGACGTGCTGGATCAGCGGCCGGTCCACGACCGTCAGCATCTCCTTCGGCATCGCCTTGGTCGCGGGCAAGAAGCGGGTGCCGAGACCGGCGACCGGAAAAACAGCCTTGCGTATCTTTCGCATTGCGCTCTTCTTCGCTTGCGGGAGAGTAGAATCGACGCTTCTATGTCGCGTCCCGGACGGCTTTGCAAATCGGCAGGGTGGCGGAATCGATGAGCGGACCCATTCTCGTTTTCGGCGCCCGCGGCCAGGTCGGGCGCGAGATCGTGGCGCTCGCCGCGGCGCGCGGCCTGCCGGTGGTGGGGCTTTCGCGCGTTGAAGCCGACATCACCAACGAAACGACGGTGCGCGTCGCGGTCGAGGTGCACCGGCCGTCGGTGGTGGTGAACGGTGCCGCCTATACGTCGGTCGACCGGGCGGAGCGGGAGCCCGACATCGTCGCCGTCGCCAATGTGACGGGGCCGGCGGTGCTCGCCGCGGTGTGCGCGGCTACCTCCGTGCCGCTCATTCACCTTTCCTGCGATTACGTTTTCAACGGGGCGAAGAAAACCGCTTATGTTGAAGGCGACCGCGTGGCGCCGCTCAGCGTCTACGGCCGCACCAAGGCGGAGGGCGAGGCGAAAGTGCGGGAGCTCATGCCGCGCCACGTGATCCTGCGCTCCTCGTGGATCTACGGCCCGCACGGCCAGAATTTCCTCCGCAACGTCCTGAAGCTCGCTTCGGAGCGCGACGAATTGCGCATGGTCAGCGACCAGTTTGGCTGCCCCACCGCCACCATCGACATCGCCGAGGCGGTGCTTGCGGTCGCCCGCAAGCTCGCCACCGAAGCGAAGGTCTCGGGGATTTTTCACTTCGCCGGCACCGGCGCCACGAGCCGGTTCGGCTTCGCCTCGGACATCGTGCAGCGGCAGGCGGTCTTCACCGGGCGCACGCCGAAGCTCACGGAAATCAAAATGGCCGAGTATCCCGTCGCCGCCAAGCGGCCGCTCAATTGCGAGCTCGACTCGTCGCGCTTCCGCGCGGCGTTCGGCTACAGCGCCGCACCCTGGCAGCACCGGGTCGCCGAAGTGGTCGCGGCGTTGCTGGCGCCGGCGATGGCGAAGAAGGTCGCGACCTAAGAGCATGATACCGAAAAGTGGGAACCGGTTTTCGGAAAAGATCATGCTCCAGCAAAAGAGCATGATCCCGAAAAAGCCCGCCCCGGACTTGATCCGGGGTGGGAACCGGTTTTCGGAAAAGATCATGCTCCAGCAAAAGAGCATGATCCCGAAAAAGCCCGCCCCGGACTTGATCCGGGTGGGAACCGGTTTTCGGAAAAGATCATGCTCCCGTAAAATCTTAGGGAAGGCGCTGGCCCACGGCTAGGCCGACCGCGGGGCGGCCGACGCTGAAATAGCGAAATCCCTTCGCCATCATTTCTTCCGGACGATAGATATTGCGCAAATCCACCACCAGCGGCTGTTTCAGCTCGCGCTTCAGCCGGTCGAGATCGAGCGCGCGATAGGCATCCCATTCGGTGAGGATCACGAGCGCGTCGGCGTCTTTCGCGGCCTCGTAGGGATTCTTGCACATCTCGACGCCGGCCAGGAGCTTCGCGGCCTCACCCATCGCCTGCGGATCGTGCGCGCGGAGCTTGGCGCCCGCCGCTAGCAGCGCCGGAACGATCACCAGGCTCGCCGCTTCGCGGAGGTCGTCGGTATTGGGCTTGAAGGCGAGGCCCAAGACCGCGATCGTCTTACCGGCGACCTCGCCGCCGCAAGCGGCGACGATCTTTTCCGCCATCGCGCGCTTGCGCGCGTCGTTCACCGCGACAACGGTCTCGATGATTTTCGTAGGCGCGCCCGCATCCTGCGCGGTCTTCACCAGCGCGACCGTGTCCTTCGGGAAGCAGGAGCCGCCGAAGCCGGGACCGGCATGGAGGAATTTCGAGCCGATGCGGTTGTCGAAGCCGATGCCGCGCGCGACCTCCTGCACGTCGGCGCCGACCTTCTCGCAAAGATCGGCCATCTCGTTGATGAACGTGATCTTGGTCGCGAGAAACGCATTCGCCGCGTATTTGATCAGTTCCGCCGTGCGGCGCTCGGTGAACAGGATGGGCGCGGCGTTGAGGTAGAGCGGGCGATAGACCTCGGTCATCACCTCGCGCGCGCGCCGGTCGTTGGTGCCGATGACGATGCGGTCCGGCCGCTTGAAGTCGTTGATCGCCGCACCCTCGCGCAGGAATTCCGGGTTGGAAACGACGGAGAATTCCGCCTTTGGCTTCGCCTCGCGGATTGTGCGCTCGACCTCGTCGCCGGTGCCGACGGGCACCGTCGATTTCGTCACGACGACGGTGTAGCCGCTGATTGAGGCGGCGATTTCGCGCGCGGCGCCGTGGACATAGCTCAAGTCGGCGTGACCGTCGCCGCGCCGCGACGGGGTGCCGACGGCGATGAACGCCACTTCCGCGTCCTTGACCGCGGCGGCAAGGTCGGTGGCGAAGGAAAGCCGGCCTTCCTTGGCGTTTTGCGCGACGAGCTCGTCGAGGCCGGGCTCGAAGATCGGAATTTCGCCGCGCTGCAAGGCGGCGATCTTGCCCGCGTCCTTGTCGACGCAAACGACCCGGTGGCCGAAGTCGGCGAAGCAGGCCCCGGAGAC
>JBGPVT010000159.1:0-4903 GCA_041491825.1 Xanthobacteraceae bacterium
GCGGGGCAATGGTCTATCGAGATCGCCAGCTCCTTCGCGACGAATTAAGAGGAAAAGCCCTGCTACTGGTGCGCTCAGTTGCGGTGACCGCGCTGGAACCTTTGCTTCGAGGTGATTCCTGGACCCTTTATAAAACGCTGCGCCAAATCACGCAGGGACCTGACGGCGCTCATGAGACGACACTCGTTACGGCGATGGTCCTGGACCCGGAAGGTCGCGTTCTCGCTCATCTCTATCCCGCATTGTTTCCAATCGGCCTTCCGCTTTTGACCGACAACTCGTCCGAACGTCCGCGTCTGCAAGCAGAACTCGCGATGAAAGATTTCGCTGTTTTCGAAGGTGAGAGCTTCATCGAAGGTGCGGCGCCTGTACAGGCCAGTGGCAAGAACCTCGGTTTGGCGCGAGTTCGGTTATCAACGCTTGATTTGGACAGGAAGACCGCTGAAGCCAGTGTTTCGGTGTTCCTTCTCTCTATAAGCATTGCATTGGTAGGCATTATTCTGGGCTCGATCTGGTCGATCAGGACGTTGCGGCCGCTGCACACGTTGGCGCAATCGATGGAAAAATTGGGCCGCGGAATTGTGCAGCCGTTGCCGGTGTCAAGCGGCGATGAAATTGGCCAACTCATCGCAAGTTTCAATCGGATGGCCAACGAGCTCGAAGAGAAGCGAAAACTGGAAGGCGAGCTGGCGGCGAACGAAAAAGTTATTGCTCTGGGGCGTATTGCCGCTGGCGTCGCTCACGAGGTCAACAATCCACTCGCGGGGATGCTCAATTGTCTCAGTACGCTGCGAGCAAAATCCAACGACCCGGATCTGGTTGCGCGTTATCTTCCTATGATCGAAATGGGGCTTAAGAAAATAGAGGCTCTGGTCAAGGATTTGTTGATCGAACTCAGAGTCGAAGATGCCCGTGAAGTTGCCGATTCATCCTGCCTGGAGGATGTAAGGGACCTCATCGCGGCCGAGATCGATCCTAGCCGGATCAACATCGCATGGGACAATCGTCTGGAGCCAGGTGATTCCATAAACCGCCCAAGGGTGCAGCAAATTCTGCTGAATCTTCTGCGCAATTCGATCCAAGCGATGCCAACTGGTGGGCATCTTAGCTGTCGGTTCTGGAAAGATCAGGACAAATTGATATTCGAGATTGAAGATACGGGACACGGCATTCCACCGGAGGATGTCGGACGCATCTTCGACCCCTTCTTTACGAGCAGGCCAGCTGGCACAGGTTTAGGATTATGGATCGTGCTTCGGCTTGTTCAGTCGATGCAGGGCAATATTGATGTCAATAGCGTGCACGGCCAAGGTACCCAATTCCGTATCCGAATTCCGCGGGAGCCAAAGCTTGCCACGTGACCGGTCTGATAGCCTCCATCCGATCCTCATAATCGAGGATGACGAGCTTATGCGAGTATCGCTCGAGGATCGCTTGCGGCTCGAAGGGTTCGCGGTCGCGACCGCTGCCACACTGGACGGAGCCCGCCGCGAACTCGCGAGCACGCCCCGACCCATTCTGGTCATCACGGATGTACGACTGCCTGATGGCAACGGGGCGGAGATCTTCGAACTTTGCCGAAAGAATTTGCCGGGTGTACCGGTCATTATTATGACGGGTTTCGGGTCCGTTGCCGATGCAGTGCGCCTCGTCAAGGCAGGAGCTCTCGATTATCTGGAAAAGCCTTTCAATCTCGACGATCTCGTTGAGACCGTGCGAATGACCGTTAGCGAACCCGACCTTGGCGACGAAGGCGGGCTAAGGGGCAGCGTCGAGGCGGCGGAGCGCACAGCGATCCTGGAAGCCCTCGTGCGTAACGACTGGGCAATTTCAAGAACAGCTCAGTTTCTTGGAATATCTCGCAAAAACTTGTGGGAGAAAATGCGCCGATACCACATTGGCCGTTGAAGATTAGGCCGTGCACTTATAAATCGAGGTTCGTGAACGAGGGTTGGTCAATGTCCGCTTTGGGTCATTAGCGGACGTGACGCGCTCTAGTCGTGATGTCTGCTTTACCCCCAAAAGCGGACATCGATTAGCCGCCAAAATATCGAGACCACGATCCGAAGAGACCGACGAGCTTGTCCGATAAGCCGGGTTATCGGACAAACCCCCTCGTATGCGTCCCAAGGCAGTACGACGACCAGTACGACATGTGCGAATGCTGCGTCCGCTAAGCGTTTAGAAATTAAACACGTTTCGCTGGCAGCTCATGCCATCCATCATCGGGGCGATGGAGAAGCGGCGCGTGAGGGCTTTGCTCGCGATAGGCGCTTTCATGCGGCTCAAATGGCCGATATCGCTCTCTTCGGCAAGACCGCAATTTTAGAGCGGCGAAATCAGCGCCCTTGACTGCGGGCCGCGAGCCGGAAAATGTCCGCCCCGGCGGCGTCGCCCGCCGCCGTCTTCCCCCTTGCCAGGAGCCGTCATTGCCGATTCCCGCCGCCTTCGAAGGCCGTCTCCGCATCCCGGCGGTCGCAGCACCCATGTTCGTCACCTCCGGTCCCGATCTCGTCGTCGAGGCTTGCCGCGCCGGCATCGTCGGCACGTTTCCGGCGCTCAACCAGCGCACGAGCGAAGGCTACGAGGCGTGGCTCGTGGAAATCCGCGAGCGTCTCGACAAGATCGAGCGCGACACCGGGCGGCCCTGCGCGCCGTTCGGCGTCAATCTCATCGTGCACAAGAGCAATCCGCGGGTGCAGGCGGATCTCGAATTGTCGGTCAAGCACAAGGTGCCGCTGATCATCACCTCGCTCGGGGCGGTGAAGGAACTCGTCGGCGAGGTGCAGGGCTATGGCGGGCTCGTCTTCCACGACGTGATCAACATCCGCCACGCGCGGAAAGCCGCGGAGGCGGGCGTCGATGGATTGATCGCCGTTTGCGCCGGCGCCGGCGGGCACGCGGGGCTGTTGAGCCCTTTTGCGCTCGTTCCGGAAATTCGCGCCTTTTTCAAGAAGACGATTCTGCTGGCGGGCGTGATGTCCACGGGCCGCCACGTCGCGGCCGCGCGCATGATCGGCGCCGACCTCGCCTATCTCGGCACGCGCTTCATCGCCACCCGCGAGAGCATCGTGCCGCAGGAATTCAAGGACATGATTCTGGCGAGCCGCGCCGAGGACATCGTCTACACCGCCGCGATCAGCGGCGTGCACGGCAATTTTCTGCGCCCCAGCATCGAGGCCGCCGGCGTCGAAATCGATCTTGCCGCGCCGAACAAGCAGCTGTCGGTCGGCCAGCACGAAAAACGCGCGTGGAAAAACATCTGGTCGGCGGGGCAAGGCGTCGGCAGCATCGACGACGTGCCGGCGACCGCGGATTTGTGCGCGCGTCTCGTGCGCGAATATCGCGACGCCTTGCAGGAAGCCTGCGCCGATCTCGGGTAAAAGGATCGCCGGCAAAGCGCGGAGCCGCCATGCAAGGGCATCAAGGGCATAAAGAGAAAGTCGCACTCGGATCCGTCTTGGCGTCCGGCGGGCTGACCGTGGCCAAAATCGTCGTCGGACTCCTTTCCGGCTCGCTCGCCATTCTCTCCGAAGCGGGGCATTCCGCGATCGATTTCGGCGCGGCGCTGATCACGTATTTCGCCGTCCGCGTTTCCGGCAGACCCGCCGACGAAGATCATCCCTACGGCCATGAAAAATTCGAAAGCATCGCCGCGCTGGTGGAAACGGCGCTCCTGTTCCTGCTTTCCGGCATCGTGATCTGGGAGGCAGGGCAGCGGCTGCTCGCCGGCCACGGTCACGCGGTCGAGGCGAACGTCTGGGCCTTCGGCGTCATCGTCGGGTCGATCGTGATCGATTTTTTTCGCGCGCGCGCGCTTTCCGCCGTCGCCGAGGAAACTTCGAGCGAGGCGCTGGAAGCGGACGCGCTGCATTTCAGTTCCGACATGTGGTCTTCGCTCGCGGTATTGCTCGGCCTCGGCGGCGTCGCGCTCGGATTTCCGGCCGCCGACTCGCTCGCCGCGATCGTCGTCGCCGTTTTCGTCCTTGCGGTCGGCTGGCGTCTCGGCCGGCGAACGATCGATAGCTTGACCGATGTCGCGCCCGCCGGCATCGCGGAGCGGATCACGGGTATTGCCCAGCGCATCAAGGGCGTGGTCGCGGTCGAACGCGTGCGCGCCCGCCGGGTCGGCGCGAAACTATTCGCCGAGATGACCGTCGGCGTCAGCCGCGCGCTTCCGCTCGACCGGGTCGCCGCGATCAAGACCGACGTCGAAAACGCCATCCGCGGCGAGCTTTCGGGCGCGGAGGTGAACGTCACGACGGAGCCGCGCGCCCTCGACAACGAGACCATCATGGAACGAATCATGGTGGTTGCGCGCAATCAAAGCCTCGCCGTTCACCATGTCACGGTCCATCATTTGCGTGACAAGCTCGCCATCAGCCTCGATCTCGAAGTCGACCGCGCGCTTTCGCTCGCGGCAGCCCATCAAATCGCGAGCAAGTTGGAAGCCGCGATCCGCGGCGATTTCGGTCAAGGAATCGAGGTGGAGACTCACATCGAGCCGATGGAAACCGGCGGGATCGCCGGCCGCGACGCGCCGATCGAGCTGCAGACCGCGATCGCGGCTTCGATGCGCAAGCTCGTGCAGGCGGAGGGGCCGGTCCGCGACGTGCATTCGGTGCGCGTGCGCGAGACCCCGCAAGGTCTCGTGGTGAATTTTCACTGCCGCGCCGACCCGAGCCTCAGCGTCGAGGCCGTGCATCATGCCGTCGACGAGCTGGAGCGTCGCCTGCGGCAGGAACGCGACGACATTCACCGCGTCATCGGCCATGCCGAGCCCTCGCGCGCGACGGATGCGGCCAAGGAATCGGCGCAGTCGCCGCGCTAATTCTCACAGCGGCTTTTCTTGCTTTTAGCCGGGCTGCCGTGCTTTCAAGGAAAGCGCGGAATCATTCCACGC
>JBGPVT010000160.1:0-4836 GCA_041491825.1 Xanthobacteraceae bacterium
ATGGTTCGGGCTCGGCGTCGTGATCGTCGCCTGGATCGTCGACTATCGCGGGCGCGGCGGCGACTTCGCCTTCTGGCTGCATTTGTTTGGACTGATGGCATTTTGGGGCGGCATCAGCGCCACCGAAAGCTCGAACGAGATAGGGAAGGCGCTTTATTGCCTCCTCAATATCGGCTTGCTGCTGTTGGCGACCATTCTGATGCGGCGAGTCTATGCCGTATTCGGCGCGATCGGTATCTCCCTCTATCTCGGCCACCTCGCCGACGTCGTGTTCAAGAATTCGCTTCTATTCCCCTTCGCGCTGTCGCTGATCGGGGTCGCCGTCATCGCCATCGGGCTGCTCTATCATCGGAAGCAAGAGGCGATCTCCGCCTGGCTCACGGCGCACTTGCCCGATGCGGTGATTCGCCTGCGGCCCGATCACGCGCGGTGATAGGCCGCCGGAATTTCGGGCAGGGCAAGCTCAATGGCGCGGTTCGGGCTCTCGCGCTGAAATTAAATAACCGTCTCTTAACGATTTTGCCCGACTCGATAGTACCAGGCCGGCTGGACGGTGGGGCATGTCCGCTTTCGATACGATCATTTTGCTCACGGGCGAGGTCGAGCAGCCTGTCTTGACGTCCGTTTTGCTGGGCCATAATCCGCGATTGACGATACGGCCCGTCGAGACGTTGACGGACATCGCGGCGCTTGAACCGGAATTGCTCCGGCGCGCCCGGCTCATCGCATTCGCGGCCAGTGTGATCGTGCCGTCGAAGGTGCTCGATCAACTCGGCTACGGAGCCTATAATTTTCATCCCGGCTCGCCGCATTTTCCCGGATGGGCGCCCGCGCGGCTTGCCGTCTACCGCCAGGCGAAGGAATTCGGCGCGACCGCGCACGTCATGACCGAACGGGTCGACGCGGGCCCGATTGTCGGCACCGAGTTGTTTCCCGTTCTGGCGGACATCACCGTCGGCGGCCTCGAGGAACTGGCCTATGCCCGCCTCGCGCGGCTGTTCTGGCGGCTCGCCGAATTTCTGGCGACGCAAGTCGAGCCGCTTTCGGAACTTCCGATCGCGTGGAGCGGGCAAAAATCGTCCCGCCGCCTCTACGCCGCCATGGGCGGCCAAAATAAAATCGCCGCCGGATGAAGTTTTCGCTGCCCGTGGATCATAGTTAACACCGTCTCTACCAAAAACCGCGCCCGGTTAACGCCGATGGGCTTTTGGCGGGTACAGCGCTGCAAGTTCCCAAGACGGAATCGAACGCCGCCAAAAATATGAAAACCTGGAAAGCATTCCGAAAGCCGGCTCCGCTAGCATAACCATCGAATTGATTTTCCTGCGACGCCGATCTCGCAAGCGGCGGATCGTTCGAGCTTAGGGACTCCGGATCCTGTGCAGTTTCTCAAAACCGATGACCCCGCCGTTGTTATGCTTAACGCCGGTTCCGCGTTGACCGCCCATCTTGCGGCGGGAATATTGCGGAGCGACCTCGGCAGCGGGAAAGCCAAATCGGCGCGGCGCTCGATCCATTCGGAGCGCGAAGCGCGGTTCGCGTGCATCGAGAGGCCAAACGAATGAATTTTATACGCCATGGAGTAAAGCCGGATCTCGCGTCGCCGCTGGATGCGCTGTCGCTTCCCGGCCGCGACCGCGCAATCCCGAGCGTCTCTTCGCCCGACCTGCAAGCGGGCGCGCCCGGTGGATATGGCGCCATCGTTCTCGGCGGCGATTGCGGAAGTCTGGGGGTCGTTCGCAGCCTGGGGCGGCACGGAATTCCGATTTGCTTCGTGACCGATAACAGCAATCCCATCGCGAAATTTTCGCGCTACACGAGCCGGAGCCTTTCCTGGCCGGGCGCGCAGCATAAAAATGCCGTGCCCGATCTCCTCGAGCTCGCGGATCGTCACGGCATGCGGGGATGGGTTCTCTTCCCCGCCGCGGATGCGGAAGTTCAGCTGGTTGCGCAAAACCACGCGGAACTATCGAAGGTGTTTCGCCTCGTCACCCCGCCTTGGGACGTCGCTCGATGGGCGCTCGACAAAACGCTCACCTACCAGCACGCGGCCGCGCTCGGCATCGATCATCCAAAAACCTATCAGCCTCGCGACCGGCGGGAAGTCGAGACCCTCGATTGCCGCTTTCCCCTCATTCTGAAGCCCGCGGTCAAGGAAAGCAGAAACATCTTCACGCTGGCGAAGGCCTGGCGCGTCGACGATCGCGCCGCTTTGCTCGCACGCTACGACGAGGCGGCCGCCGCCGTCGGGTACGACCATATCGTCATCCAGGAGCTGATCCCCGGCGGCGGTTCGGCCCAATTTTCCTATGCCGGCGTATGGGACCGCGGCGCTACGGTCGCATCCCTGGTCGCCCGGCGCACACGGCAGTATCCGACCGATTTCGGCCGCACCAGCACGTTCGTGGAGACAATTCAAAACGAGCACGTCGAAGCGGCGGCGAGTCAATTTCTGAACTCGCTCGGCTATACCGGGATCGCCGAAATCGAATTCAAATTCGACGCGCGCGACCGGCGCTACAAGATTTTGGACGTCAACGCGCGCAGCTGGACGTGGAATTCTCTCGGCGCGCTCGCCGGCGTCGATTTCCCCTACATTCTGTGGCGGATGGCGATGGGCGAAAAAGTGAACCGCGTCCGGGCGGATGCCGATGCGCGCTGGATGTACCTCTCGCGGGACATTTTGGCGGCGATTTCGGGGATGCTCGCGGGCACGCTGTCTCCCGCCGACTATTTGCGCTCGTATCGCCGGCCGATCGCATTCGCGACCTTCGCGAAAGACGATTTCTTGCCGGCGCTCGTCGACTTGCCGCTGACGGCCTGGCGCACGTTGGCGCGGCGACTGTCATCGCTGCGCTAAGTCCAACTCATGATGAAAGCAGTCAACCGGGGGAAGCGATTGCCGTCTACCAATTCGAACGCCAGAGCGCGGAATGCGGCGAAGCAGCGGCGGCTGAGCGGTAACGGAACCAGCGCATGAACCTCTCTTTACCGCCCGATTTTCACAAATCCTCCGCCCGGCCCTCCGGGGCGGGCCGGATCGCGCGCGTGCATCTGTTCAAGGATTTCGCCTCCGCCGAATTCTATTGGCGCCGGCTCGAGCGCGAGCACGCGGTCGCCACCCCCTATCAGCGATACGACTTGCTCGAGTCTTGGCAGCGGAACGTGGGCCAGCGCGCGGGCTTCGCGCCTTTCATCGTGGTCGGCTGCGATGCCGCCGGACAGCCGCTGTTTCTATGGCCGCTCGCGCTGGTCACAAAGGGGCCGGTGCGCATGCTCCAGTTTCTGGGAGCAAAGCATGTCAACTTCAATTTCGGCCTGTGGCGGCGGGATGCGGCGGCGGCGATCACGGCGGCGGACATCCGCGAAATTTTCCGGCAGGTGACCGACGGCGGCCAAGAGGTTGATCTCGTCTTCCTCCGTAATCAGCCGGGGATGTGGAGAGGGATCGCCAATCCATTCGCGCTGTTGCCGCACCAGCCGTCGCCGAACAACAGCCGCCGAATGGATCTGCACGCGCCGGGCGCGGAGATGATCAAACAGCAGCTCAGCGGCACCATGCGCAGGAAGCTGCGTAACAAGCAGCGGAAGCTCATGGAGCTGCCGAACTACCGCTACTTCAGGGCATCGACCCCCGGCGAAGTCGACGGTTTCCTCGATGAATTCTTCAGGCTGAAGTCGGCGCATCTCGGCACGCTGGGTTTGCGAAACGCCTTCGACCAGCCCGGGGTCGAGCCATTCGTGCGCGAGGCCTGCCACCGCGGCCTCGCCGATGGCCGGCCGGTGATCGAACTTCATGCCATCGAGGGCGACGGACACATGTTGGCGATGTTTGCCGGCACCAGCGGCGGCGGGCGCTTCTCGACGATGTTCAATACCTACGCCCAGAACCAACATGCGCGGCAAAGCCCCGGCGTCGTTCTGCTGCTGCACATGATTTCGGATTTGGCCGATCGCGGCTTCGAGAGTTTCGATCTCGGCATCGGCGAGGCCGAGTACAAGACATTTTTCTGCAAGCAGCCGGAGCATTTGATCGATACGATATTCCCGCTGACCGCACGGGGCGGGCTCGCGGCAGCCGTCCTCTCGACGGCCTCGTCGCTGAAACGCGTGGTGAAACAAAACCCGACCCTGTGGTCGGGGGTGCAGGCCTTCCGCCGCCGGGTTTTCGGAAAACGATGCCAGGCGAGGAATTCTTCCGGCGACGATTCATAAATCCAAGGCCCGCTTGCTGTTTTGCCGATCTGGGCGCGCCTGCCATGCGCGGGCGAGCCGCTTGTGCTAAATAAAACCTGCCGGCACGAGCGACGGGTAGCGAACCATGACCGCCGACCTCGATGATCCAATCGGCTTCGCGCCGGATGACGACGCGCCGATCCCCTACATGCGGCGCACGCGCGAATATTATCAGGCGATCGGCTACGCCACGCCCTATCGCTGGGCGCACCATGTCGGCGCGCCGTTTCAGCATTTGCAAAAGCCGCTGGCGCAATCGCGCGTCGCCCTTATCACCACGGCGGCACCCTTCGATCCCGCGAAGGGCGATCAGGGACCGGGGGCGAAATACAATGGCGGCGCCAAATTCTTTCAGGTCTATGACGGCGACACGGCGAAGCCGCACGATTTGCGGATTTCCCACATCGCCTACGATCGCATCCACACTTCGGCGGAGGACAGCGGAACCTGGTTTCCGCTGCCGCAATTGCTGCAGCGCGTGCGCGAGGGACGGATCGGAAAAATCGGCCCGCGCTTCCTTGGCGCACCTACCAATCGCAGCCACCGCGTCACCATCGAGGCCGACGCGCCCGAGATCCTCGCGCGATGCCGGGCCGACAA
>JBGPVT010000161.1:0-4784 GCA_041491825.1 Xanthobacteraceae bacterium
CGTGAAGAAAAGGCTCAGCGAACTGCTGGCGAAACGCCGCCGTCGATAGCGAGCACAAATCCAGGCGCGGGTTCGCGCCCTCGCTGACGCCCCGCTAAACCTTGCGCTCGATGTTGACCGTGAGGGTCTTGCGCAGATTTTCGCCGGACGGCGCATGAAGCGGCGAAACGGCGTGCCATGAATTCCAGGTCTTGACGAAAATAACGGCCTGGTTCGGGTTGAAGGCCATCTTTTTCAGCGTATTCACTTGTTCGAAGTCGAAATATTTGTTGCCCTCATTATACAAATTGCGCGGGTCTTTCGGCCAAACGACATCCGTGCTTCCGCCCCAGGACGAATTCCACTCTCCCGGTTTGGCCATCGAAAACACAAAAGTGATGAGTTTCCGCGGCATGTCCGTATGCGGTCTGATATAACCGCCGTCCCCGCCCATCATCGAAAATTCGAATCGAGCATTGAGTTCGGTCCACCCCAGGAGACGCCCGAGAATACTCGTCCGTTTCCAGCTGCCGGAACCGGATACAATCTTGGGCCTGCGCAGGGCCATGTTGATATTATTGGCCTGCAGCATCTGAAGCGTCTTTTCGACGAATACCTTGCTCTTGATGTAATCGTAGAACGCGCGCCAATTTGCCGAGCGCCGAAGAAAGGAGCGATACTCCGTCGGATTGTTCGCCTCCGACAGCGAATATTTGTTCCCCAGATTTGGCATGTACTGGAAGAGGGAC
Source organism: Xanthobacteraceae bacterium (assembly GCA_041491825.1). Classification (GTDB taxonomy): domain Bacteria; phylum Pseudomonadota; class Alphaproteobacteria; order Rhizobiales; family Xanthobacteraceae; genus Palsa-892. Next base: position 729 of record JBGPVT010000161.1, read on the forward strand.
TTATCCGGATAGGTCTCGCACAGGTCCTGATACATACCCGGCTCGAAAACTCCGGAGATCAGACCAATCGGATATGGTTCGTAGCCGAACGCAACTCGATCATAGCGAAGCATAGACATTATTCCTTTCGGACCGCATGAAACTATTGCATTTCGCAATCTCTAAGTCATCTGGCAAAAATTCAGCACTTCGATCGCTTTGAGAACTCGGCTCAAGATCAAGCGTCGACGAAATTCGCGACCGTGCTCATGGTCCAGCGCCGGCCGCGGAGCTTGTTCAAGAGCCCGGGGTGCTTTTCGGTGATCTCGAAGCGGTAGATGATGTCCGGATGGCGCGCCGAAATCTTGTGCAATAAATCGTTCCACCAGGCAGGCGGGCGCTGGGTGCAATGAGCGTTCTCGCCGTTTGGCAGAATCTTTTCCGCCGGATAGCTCGCGACATTGGCGAATACGAATTTTTTTGCCGCGCCGAACATCTCGCCGACAATCCAGCGAATGTCCTCTTCCGGGCAATGCTCAAGCACGTCGGTGGAGACGACGCCGTCGAATCTTTCCGACGGAAAGGTTGAATATTCGGGTACGCCTGGATCGAAGCAGGCGATCTTATCAACGCCGAGATAGTCGGCGACACTCCGAATGATCTCGCCGTTCGACAGCGAAAGATTGCGCTGCTTGTAAAGCATCCCCTTGCCGCTGCCGTAGTCGAGTATGTTTTTCGCCCCAGCACGGCGAGCGAGGGCGCGGATCGCGGGAAGATGCGGCCGCAGACTGCCGCCGGCGTAGGTGTCATCGGGGCTTTTCGCCTGGCCGGTATTGCCTTCGCGATGCATCCGCGCATAGAGCGAGAGCAGCTCGCGGTAGCGCGGGCTCGGATTGTCACGGCTATAACTTTCGCGCCCCTCACGCATGGGCCGAAACTCCAACGCTCATTTCTTCTCCGGCAGCGCGAGGCGGATGTCCAACTCGCGCAATTGCTTCGGCAAGACCTCCCAGGGCACGCCCATCAAGAGGGCTTCCGCCTGTTGATTCACCGGAAGCAGCACCTCGCGCAGATTTTCCTCGCCGCACAAGAGCATCACGATGCGATCGATGCCGGGCGCGATCCCGCCATGCGGCGGCGCAACGTAGCTCAACGCGCGCAGCATACCACCGAATTTCTGCTCGAGCACGTCCTCGCCGTAGCCCGCGACGGCTCGAAGACCATCATCTTCGGATCGATAAGTTTGTTTTTCCAAAATGTCAGCTAAAAAGTTTGATCACCACAGCATTTCCAGCGGGCTGGTCGATTAAGAAATAATCCTTTTGCTCGGCGAAAAAGGAGTCGATCGCGCGCTTCGCGCCCGGATAATGCACGATGCCGTAATCGTCGAGAACCACTACGCCGCCCGGATTCATCCGCGGCCAAAGAAACGCGATGGCATCGCGCGTTGGTTCGAAAAGATCGACATCAATATGCGCGTAGCAAAAACGCTCGTTTTCAATTTTCTTGAATGGTGCGGGGATCCAACCTTTGTGGAACTGCATGAAGTCGAACTTAGCAAGATGGGCTCGGAGGCCTTCTTCGGAGCAGGCATAGGCGCCCGGCCTAATGTTGACGCTCGGCTCATTGTCTTTGTTTTGGTCGTTCGCGGTGGGGGCGGACAGTCCTTCGAAGGAATCGCAAAGGTGAAATGTCAGTTTCTTTCCCATTGCCTGAAACATGTCCGCTGCCAGGTAAGCCGATAGACCGCGAAAGCAGCCGATCTCGCATGCATTCCCGGGCACGTCTTTTACTTGGCGCGCCGCGCGCTCAAGCATGTAAAAACGCAAACGACGAAAGGGGAAATCGCCGACGGCGTTTACGGCCGCCATCGCGACTTCGTAGCGTTTGTGAAAATCTGCGTCGAACTCATACAGAGTTTTCGGCTGCCGCGAATCGCTTTCTTCTGGCCAGATTTTTCTTTTCTTTTTGAGCCACCGCATTCTCAAATACTCCCCATTCTTAATTCTTATTAGGCTCGTCTTATCACAAGTACAGAGCATATTCGTTTGTCACTTCTTCTCCGGCAGCGCCAGGCGGATGTGCAATTCGCGCAATTGCTTCGGCGAGACTTCCGACGGCGCGCCCATCAGCAGGTCTTCCGCCTGCTGGTTCATCGGGAACAGCACCACCTCGCGCAGATTTTCTTCCCCGCACAACAGCATCACGATGCGGTCGATGCCGGGCGCGATCCCGCCATGCGGCGGCGCGCCGTAGCTGAGCGCCCGCAGCATGCCGCCGAATTTCTGTTCGAGCACGTCCTCGCCATAACCCGCGATGGCGAAAGCCTTTCGCATCACGTCGGGGCGATGATTGCGGATGGCGCCGGAGGACAATTCCACGCCGTTGCAGACGATGTCGTACTGGATCGCTTTCAGCGCGAGGATCTTGTCCCGGTCCTTGGCGTCGAGCTTGAGGAACTCTTCGGCGGCCATGTTCGGCATCGAGAACGGATTATGGGAGAAGTCGATCTTCTTCTCCTCCTCGTTCCACTCGTACATCGGAAAGTCGACGATCCAACAGAATTCGAAGCGGTCTTTGCCGAGAAGCCCGAGTTCCTCGCCGATCTTCGTGCGCGCGGCCCCCGCGAGCTTCGCGGCGTTCGCGGGCTTGTCGGCGGCGAAGAAGACGGCATCGCCCGCCTTGATCCCCGCCTTCGCCGCGATCTTCTGCTGCACGTCGGCGGGAATGAATTTCGCGATCGGGCCTTTGCCGCCGCCGGCCTCGAAGACGATATAGCCGAGTCCTGGCGCGCCCATGTCGGCGCGCGCCCATTCGTTCAACTTGTCGAAAAATGAGCGCGGCTCGCGCGCGGCGCCCGGCGCCGGGATCGCGCGCACGACGCCGCCCTGCTTGATGACGTTCTTGAACGCCTTGAACTCCACGGCGTCCAGTCCGAACTCCTCGGTCACGTCGGCGATCACGATTGGATTCCGCAAATCAGGCTTGTCGGAGCCGTATTTCAGCATCGCCTCGGCATAGGGAATGCGCGGAAACTTCTTCGTCACCGGCTTCTCGCCGGAAAATTCCTCGAACACGCCGCGCAACACGGGCTCGACCGCCGCGAACACGTCGTCTTGCGTGACGAAGCTCATCTCGATGTCGAGCTGGTAGAACTCGCCGGGCGAGCGGTCGGCGCGCGCGTCCTCGTCGCGGAAGCAGGGCGCGATCTGGAAATAGCGATCGAAGCCCGACACCATGATCAATTGCTTGAACTGCTGCGGCGCCTGCGGCAGCGCGTAGAACTTGCCGGGATGGACGCGCGAGGGCACGAGAAAATCGCGCGCGCCTTCGGGGGAGCTCGCCGTCAGAATCGGCGTCTGGAACTCGAAGAAGCCCTGCTCCTTCATGCGCCGGCGAAGACTGTCGATGATGGCGCCGCGCTTGATGATGTTCCCGTGAATGCGCTCGCGCCGCAAATCGAGAAATCGGTATTGCAGGCGGATGTCCTCGGGATATTCCTGCTCGCCGAACACCGGCATCGGCAATTCGCCGGCGGGGCCGAGCACCTCGATCTCGGTCGCGAAGACCTCGATCGCGCCGGTCGGAAGCTCGGGATTTTCGGTGCCCTCCGGGCGCTTCCGCACCTGGCCGTCGATCCGCACCACCCATTCGGACCGCAGCTTCTCGGCGGTCTTGAAGGCGGGCGAGTCCGGGTCGGCGACGATCTGCATCAAGCCGTAATGATCGCGGAGGTCGATGAACAACAGGCCGCCATGGTCGCGGATGCGGTGGCACCAGCCGGAAAGGCGCACCGTCTCGCCGATATGCGACGCGCGGAGCGCGCCGCACGTATGAGAGCGATAGCGATGCATGGGGGTCCCGGAAGCTCAAGCCGATGCGAAGGGCGAGTGCATAACGCAATTCAGCGGCGCGGCAAAGCGCCCGCGAGCCGGGTGGCTACGGCCCCGACCAGTCCCGCGATCAGCGCCGCCGGAAATTCTGCCGGCGCTGGGCCGGCGCCACCGCGGGGCCCGTCTTGTGGCGGAAGCTGATGCGGCCGCGATCGAGATCGTAGGGCGACATCTCCACGATCAC
>JBGPVT010000162.1:0-4759 GCA_041491825.1 Xanthobacteraceae bacterium
CCCCTCGGTGGGGAGGGGTGTCCCACGGATGGGATTGGCGGAAGAAAGGCGCGGCGTCAAGTGCGGCGCAACATCCCTCTGATATGTCACCGCGCCTGGAATACCACGGCCGAGGCCGCTCCAAAACGAAACGGCGCGGGAAATTCCCGCGCCGTTTTTTTCGAAAGCGCCGCTGGCTCAATATTTACGGATGAGCGGCGGCTCGTAGGACGGGAAGAAATTGTCCGCGAACATCCAGCGCACGCCGAGCTTGAGGTCGTTCGAAGTGAGGTGCTTGAACAGCATCGGATTGAAGATGGCGTTGGTGCCATCGAAGCCGATGATGTCGCCGGACTGTGCGCTGCCGAGATCGACGTAACGATAGGCGAGCTCGACGGTGAAGTTCGGGGTCACCTGATAGGAGAGACCCGCGTGCAGCGCCCAGGCGAAATTCCACTTGCTGGCTGAATTGGCAAAGGCTGCGGATGGCCCCGTTGGTCCGGTGCAGGGGGCAATAGCGGGAGGGCAACCCGTCGGATCCATGTCGCGGAAGCCGCTGATGGTGTTGCGGCTCCCGCCGATGCCGGCGCCGACGAACGGCGTCACCGAGTGCCAGGTGCCGAGATCGAGATAGGCATTGGCCAGGAACAGCCATTCCGACTTCACCGCACGGTAATCGTTCATGCGGGTGAAGGCAGGATCGAGACCGTTGTTGAAGGTGTAGGTATCGAACCCGCTAAACGTGGCGCCGCCGCGATACTCCGCCGTTCCGTCGAACCTGAGCCAGTTGTTGAATTTGTAGCCGAGGCCGATGCCGAACAGCGGCGAGGAATCGAAGACCTTCTCATGCACGACGACCGTCGAATCGAACAGCACGTTGTCCAAGTGCCCGACACGCTGGTTGGTCATGCCGATATCGCCGCGCAGGTACCAGGCGCCGTAGTCCTCGACGATGGGCGCCCTGAACATCGGCGGAGCGGGCATGTCCGCGCCGCGCGCCGCGGCGGGCGCGAGAGCGAGCGCGGTAGCGCCCGCGAGCGCAAGATTCCGGAGGCTCTGCATTGAACGTTCCTTCCATTCATGCGCGCGCCGGAAAGAACGGCGTACGCCGGTTACGAATGGCGGGACGTTCGCAGCTAAAGTTTAAGAGGCGCTTAAGGTTAACGCTTAACCATATTCGTTCATCCGCCGGCCGGCCGCGCGGAGGAGAAATTCGCGCACGAGAAATTCAGGAACGACGCGGCTTCCCGCGCGAGCGTTAACCGCGCGCTAACGAAATTTAACGGCCGGTTAAAGAAAGTTTTCAGGCGGCGGCGGCCGCCAGCGCCTCAACGACGTGGTCGACGGCGGCTTCCACGAGCTCGCGGTCGTCGCCCTCGCCCATCACGCGAATCACCGGCTCCGTGCCCGACGGGCGGATGACGAGGCGGCCGTGGCCATTAAGCTTCTTCTCCGCCGACGCGATCGCAGTCTTCACCTTCGCGTCCTCGAGCGGCTTGCCGGACTTGTAGCGCACGTTCTTCAGGACCTGCGGCAGCGGCTCGAAGCGGTGACAGGCTTCCGACACGGGCTTGCCCGATTTCTTCACCACCGCCAGCACCTGCAGGGCCGCGACGAATCCGTCGCCGGTCGTGGTGTAGTCGGAGAGGATGATGTGGCCGGATTGCTCGCCGCCGACATTATAGCCCTCGTCGCGCATCGCCTCGAGCACGTAGCGGTCGCCGACCTTGGTGCGGATGAGTGCGAGGCCGTTCGATACGAGATGGCGCTCGAGCCCCAGATTCGACATCACGGTGCCGACGATCGCGGGCTTCGCGAGTTTTCCGTCTTCCTTGAAGCTATCGGCGATCAGCGCCATGATCTGGTCGCCGTCGATGATGTGGCCCTTCTCGTCGGCGATGACGACGCGATCGGCGTCGCCGTCGAGCGCGATCCCGATGTCGGCGCGCATTTCGCGCACCTTGGCGCACAGCGCCTCCGGCGCGGTCGAGCCGCATTCGCGGTTGATGTTGAAGCCGTTGGGATCGACGCCGATCGGGAACACCTCGGCGCCGAGCTCCCACAACGCCTCGGGCGCGACGCGATAGGCGGCGCCATTGGCGCAATCCACCACCACGCGCAGCCCCTCGAACGAGAGATTCCGCGGCAGCGTGCGCTTGGCGAATTCCACGTATCGGTCGTGCGCGCCGTCGATGCGCTTGGCACGGCCGAGCGCATCGGGCTTGGCGAAGCGCTTGGCGAGGTTGGCGTCGACGAGCTTCTCGATCTCGTCCTCGATCCCGTCGGAGAGCTTGAAACCGTCGGGACCGAAAAACTTGATGCCGTTGTCGTCGAACGGATTGTGGGAAGCGGAAATCATCACGCCGAGATCGCAGCGCATCGAGCGCGTGAGCATCGCCACCGCCGGCGTCGGCAACGGGCCGGTCTGCAGCACGTCCATGCCGACCGCGGTGAAGCCCGCGACCAGCGCATTCTCGATCATGTAACCGGAGAGCCGCGTATCCTTGCCGATGATCACCCGGTGGCGGTAGTCGCCGCGCTGGAACGCGAGGCCGGCGGCCATGCCGACCTTGAGCGCAAGCTCCGCCGTAATCGCGCCGTTGGCGCGGCCGCGGATGCCGTCGGTGCCGAAATACTTGCGTGCCATGATCCCCTTGACCTTGCCGGAACTGGCGCCCCTGGTCGCGCGTCCTGATACTATGCCGAGGATGGCGGCGAAAGGTTCAAGAAATGTGTTTGATCGTTACCGGCCGCCATGCGGACCGTTAACCGCCCTTCCGCCTAGAGCGCGGCAGGAAGAGAACGTTCCGCGATTCGATGTGAGTGCCCCAGCTGGTATTCTTGCCAAGCGCCGCGATGGCGGGAAGTGCCGCGATCTTCTCGCCGTGCTGGACGATGAAGGCGTCATAGCCGAAATCGTCGCAGATCGCCGCGGCATAAGCGCCGGGATTCTCGTGGGTGCCGGACAGGAGCTCGAGCAGAAGCGCCGGCCGGTCGCGGGCGATGGTTTGTCGCGCGCCGTCGAGCACCTCGCGCTCGCTGCCCTCGACGTCGGCCTTGATGAAACGCACATCGGCGAAGCCGAAGCTGTCGAGCGTGCGCACGTCGACCTGATAGGTTTTCATATTACGAAACTGGCTATGGGTCCGCTTTAAATTACCGGCGAAATGCAGGACCATGCCCTCGTCGGAAAGCGGCACGTAAAAGGTCGCGCGGCTAGGGGCGTCGGAAAGCGCGAACTCAAACACCTCGGCGCGGCCCCGCAGCATCCAGCGCGCGAAGAAGGCGTAATCGGGGTTCGGCTCGAACGCCACCACCCGGTCGGCGATCGCCGACAGCGCATAGGCGAAGATGCCTTGATTGGCGCCGGCGTCGATGGCCGTGCCGCCGCGCGGCACGATCTCTTGCAGGAGCGCAAGCTCAGGCTCGCCGGTCTTTGCCTCCTCGCCGATCCGCCGCCGGTAAAACAGCGACGGCGGCATCAGCAGCGTGAGCTTTTCGCGAAGAGAGAGAGCCATCGTAGGAAGTATCGCCCCTAGTGTCCCGATTCCAAAGTTCGTAAGCCCTCGCTGCACACTTTCATACGAACTTTGGAATCAAGGGGACACTAGCAACTCTATGTTTCTAGTGCCCCTTTGAACCCGAAGTTCGCAACTGCCCTTGCGGCACGGTATGTGCGAACTTCGGGTTCGGGGCACTAGTCGCGGCGCCGGCAAAGAAAAACGCCCGCCAACAAACAGGCGGGCGTTTCACGAAAATACGGTGGCGAAGATCAGGCCTGCGGTTGCGGCGCGACGTCTCCCGCCTCGGGGCGCGGGCGCGGCTTGCCGGTCGACGGCACCGCGGAGCCGCGGGGCGCCGGCTCGCTCGCGCTTTCGCGCATCGGCTTCTTGCCGAGCAATAGATCCTTGATCTCGTCGCCGGTGAGCGTTTCGTATTCGATCAGGCCCTTCGCGAGCAATTCGAGATCGGCCCGGCGCTCGGAGATGATCTTCCTCGCCATCTGATAGCCGTCCTCGACGAAGCGCTTGATCTCGCCGTCGATCTTCTTGACCGTCTCCTCCGAAATATTCTGCTGGCGCGACACCGAATAGCCGAGAAAGACCTCTTCCTGGTTCTCGCCATAGGCGACCGTTCCGAGCTGGTCGGAAAGCCCCCAGCGCGTCACCATCATGCGCGCGAGCTTGGTCGCCTGCTCGATGTCGGAGGCGGCGCCCGAAGTCACCTTGTCGTGGCCGAAGACGAGCTCCTCGGCGACGCGCCCGCCCATGAGGATCGCGAGTCGCGAGGTCATCTGCTCGTAGGACATCGAAAGCTTGTCGCGCTCCGGCAGCTGCATGACCATGCCGAGCGCGCGGCCGCGCGGAATGATCGTGGCCTTGTGCACGGGATCGGTCGCCGGCACGTGCAGCGCCACGATCGCATGTCCGCCCTCGTGATAGGCTGTGAGCAATTTTTCCTCTTCGGTCATCACCAGCGAGCGGCGCTCGGAGCCCATCATCACCTTGTCCTTGGCGTCCTCGAACTCGTGCTGGGTGACCATGCGCTTGTTGCGGCGCGCGGCCATCAGCGCCGCCTCGTTGACGAGGTTGGCGAGATCGGCGCCGGAGAAGCCGGGCGTGCCGCGGGCGACGGTTTTCAGATTCACATCGGGCGCGATCGGCACCTTGCGGACGTGAACCTTGAGAATCTGTTCGCGGCCGACGACGTCGGGGTTCGGCACCACGACCTGGCGGTCGAAGCGGCCGGGGCGCAGGAGCGCCGGGTCGAGCACGTCGGG
>JBGPVT010000163.1:0-4701 GCA_041491825.1 Xanthobacteraceae bacterium
AGAAGACGATGTCCGCGTTCACTCAGTCTCGCAGGGGCGAAGCCGCGGCTTCTCTCGGCTCGCTCTTCGCATGGATTGCCGCGCTCGCCACGCGATACGCGCGCGCGGTTTCGCAGCGCCACGCGCTCGGCCAACTCGCCCGCCTCGATGACCGCATGCTGAAGGACATCGGCCTCTTTCGCGGCGACATCGACGCCGCCGCGTGCTTGCCGCTGCGTCGCGATCCGATCGCGCTCCTCGCCTCGCGGCGGACGGCGCGAAACCATGCGCGCTTCGCGGACCGCTACGACTGATCGCCCGAGCGTTTACGGCAGCCCACCCCACTCCCCGGCTGCCGGCCTGAAGCGTCCGCCGAGCCCCCGGCGGACGCTTTTTTCATGCGGTTCTCAGGTGGATGATCCGGTCTTGCGTTGGATCGCGTCCTCGGCTTCCGGATTGAGCGCGCGCGCCGCGCGCTTCGGCTCCGTGAGCGGCGTGGGCTGCACTTTCGGCCGGATCTTGTCGAGGCCGGCATAGATGCCCCCCGCCTGCTGCAACGCAATCCGGTCGCGGTCGCGCGTGCGCACGTCGTCGATCAAGGCGTCGATCGATTCCTGCTCGACGCCGAACTCCTCGAGCGTCGCGCGCCCGAAGGCGATCGCCGATTCGTAGGTCTCGCGAATTTCGTAATCGACGTCGCGGGCGCGCAACGCCAGCGTCGTGGTGCGGTCGTAGGAGCGCACGAACAGCTTCACGAACTCGAAGTTCGCCTTCACGATGTCGACGATGTGCTCGGCCGTCTCGCCCTTGTCGACGCAGACGGCGATCAAGCGCGCCTTGTCGGCGTGTGCCGCGCGCAGGACGTCGAGCCGGGTGCCGTCGCCGTAATAAATCTTGAAGCCGAAACGTGCCGCCGCCGTCACCATCTCGGGATCGTTGTCGATGACGGTGATGTCGAGCCGTTGCGCAATCAGGCACTGCGCGACGATCTGCCCGAAGCGGCCGAAGCCGATGATCAGCACCGAGCCGTGCGTCCGCTCTAAGCCGTCAAGCTCGTAGTCGGGCTCCTCGATGTAACGGCGTGCGAGCCACTTGTCGGTGAGGATGGCGAAGAACGGGCCGATCAGCATGGTGATCGCGGCAAGCGCCACCACGAGGCTCGATTGCCGGGCGGTGACGATGCCGAGCGAAAGCCCGAGCGGCAGGAGCACAAAGGCGAACTCGCCCGCGGAGGTGAGCACGGCGGCCGCCCGCAAGCCGTCCGGATCGTGGTTCGGCGCGAACTGGTAGAGCGCCCAGACGATCGCGGCCTTGACGATCGTGACGGCGATCGCGCCGCCGATTAGCACCCACAGATTTTCGCGCACGACCGAAAGATCGATCGACATGCCGACGCCCATAAAGAAGAGCGCCAGCAGCAACCCGCGGAACGGCTCGATATTGGCCTCGAGTTCGTGCCGGTAATTCGATTCCGCGAGCAGGACGCCGGCGAGAAAGGCGCCGAGCGCCATCGACATGCCGGCATATTGCATGACGAGGCCGGTTCCGATGACGAGGAGGAGGGCGGCCGCCGTCATCACCTCGCGCGTGTTCGCCTGCGCCAGCAGTTGGAACAGGGGGTTCAGCAAGTAGCGCCCCGCCAGCACCACGGCGGCGATCACGGCGGCGGCGATTGCGGCGTGTTGCGCGCCGCCCCAGAATCCGCCGCCATTGCCCGTCTGCCAGGGCGACAACAGCGGAATGAGGGCGAGGATCGGCACCACCGCCATGTCCTGGAACAGGAGCACGCCGAAGGCGCGCTGGCCGTAGGTCGCCTGCAGGTCGCCGCGCTCTTCCAAGAGCTGCAGCGCGATCGCGGTGCCCGACATCGCGAGCGCGACGCCGGCGAGCACGGCGCCGCGCCACGCGTAGCCAAGACCGAAAAACGCGAGCGCGAACAGCGCCAAGGTCGTAATGGTCAATTGCGCGGCGCCGAGCCCGAAAATCGCGCGGCGCATGGCGAGGAGTCGCGACAACTTCAGTTCGAGGCCGATCAGGAACAACAGCATCACCACGCCAAGCTCGGCGATGGCGAGGACGGTGGCGGGCTCCCGGAAGAACGCGAAGACGCCGGGCCCGATGACGATGCCGATCGCGAGATAGCCGACGATCGCCGACATGCCGAAATAGCGCGCGGTCGGCGCCGCCGCGACCGTGGCGCCGAGAAGAATCAGCATTTGCAAAAGCAGGCCGAGTTCGCTCGTATCGGGATGCATGGCGAAAACTTTACACGACTCCGCCGAGCGATTGTCTATTGCATTTTTAGAGGAGGCCGCGTGCCCGGAATTCCCGCCTGAGGCCGTCAATCCCGGCGCTTAGACGTTCTCCCACTCGATACGCAGTCGTTGTTCAGGGCAGCTTATCGAGTCCCTGACCGAATCCGGCAAGGCTGACCGGAATTCCGATGCCCTCTTCGGGCTTGGAGAAAATGATGAAGTTCGCCTCCTGGCCGGATTTCAGCAGCGTCACGAGCTTCTCGTCCATGCTGAATTCGGCGACGCAGCCGTTCGGGATGCAATAAACGAAACCGGTGGGGCCGAGAAGTTTCTGGCCGACCTTCAGGCGCAGCCCCTCGGTCAACAACACGCCCAAGGGCGCGAGCACGCGCATCATCAGGCCCTTTTGGTCGACCGTCTTCAGGATGATCACCGTGAGGCCGACATTCGGCCGGTCCTCGGCGGTGACGCTCTGGATCAACGCGCAGACTTCGCCTTTCGAATCGGGCGGCGTGTCGCAACGGACTTGCCAGTCGCCCTGCACCGATTTCAACACGCCCTGCGCATGGGCGGCGGGCAGTCCGGCGAGCAACAACGCGGTGACGATCAGGAACGAGCAGAGGCGAAAGGCCATCATGTTCTCCCGGCGGCCGAATCGCTCGTATCCCGCCGTGATCCGAGACTTTAGCCGGGTACATCGCCTCCGGTCCTTGTCAAGAATGCGGCGCGCGGGGGCGGGAGACTTCGAAAAAAGCGTTTTCTTCAGACGAAAGACCGGCACTGGCTTTGGCCTTATGGCGTTGCGGGAGATAGCGAATTATGGTTCATGGACCGTGAACTGCCCCTTGGGGCGGTCCTATCCGCGACTTCAAGTAGGACTTGGGCAGCCTCGCGCGGCAACGCGCCGCCTGTCCCCGCGTTCAAGGACGGTCCCGGACCGATGTATGATGTGTTTCACCGCTCGTGTGGGGCCGAAGGCTGGAATTGAGACCAAACAGGATGGCGATCGATGCTTGAACGGCTACGTCTTGCGATCTCAACGCTCGTGCTGGTGATTTTGGGGGCGGGGGCCGCGGAGAGCGGCACTCTGGGACAACCTTCGCCATGGGAAATGAACTTCCAGCCGGCGGCGACGCCGATCATGGAATTCATCGAGACGTTTCATTTCTGGCTTCTCGTCGTCATCACGCTGATCATGATCTTCGTCACGATCCTGCTCGTCTACGTCATGGTCCGTTTCAACGCGAAATCCAATCCGAAGCCCTCGAGGGTGACCCACAACACGCTGCTCGAAGTAGTGTGGACGGTGATCCCGGTCTTTATCCTCGTCGGCATCGCGATCCCTTCCTTTCGCCTGCTCTACGACCAGCTTGAGCTGCCGAGTGGCGATCTCACCGTGAAGGCGACCGGGACCGCGCAATGGACCTGGACCTACACCTATCCCGATAATGGCGGCTTCAGCTTCGACTCGAACATGCTGCAGGACAACGAGCGCAAGCCCGGCCAGCCGCGGTTGCTCGCGGTCGACAACGAATTGGTCGTTCCGGTGAACAAGGTCATCCGCGTGCAGGTGACCGGCGAAGGCATCATTCATTCTTTCGCGGTGCCGGCCTTCGGCATCAAGATCGACGCCATTCCCGGCAGGCTCAACGAAACCTGGTTCAAGGCGACGCACGAGGGCATTTTTTACGGCCAGTGCTCGGAACTGTGCGGCAAGAACCACGCCTACATGCCGATCGCGGTGCGCGTCGTGAATGATCGAGACTTCGCGGCCTGGCTCGAAGAGGCGAAGAAAAAATACGCCGCCACCCCCGATCGCTCGCGCATTGCATCTGCCGGCGAATGAGGCGGCGCGGAAAAATCCGGAAGAGGTAAGTCATGGCTTATGCAGCATCGGCCCACGCGGACCATCACAATCCGACCGGCTTCCGGCGGTGGCTCTTCTCCACCAACCACAAGGACATCGGCACGCTCTACCTCATCGAGGCAATCCTTGCCGGCACGATCGGCGGCGCGCTCTCGGTTGTCATGCGCGCGGAGCTCGCGGAGCCTGGCATGCAGATCTTTCCGAATGCCCACATGTTCAATGCCTTCGTCACCGCGCATGGGCTGATCATGGTGTTCTTCATGATCATGCCGGCGCTGATCGGCGGCTTCGGCAATTGGTTCGTGCCGCTGATGATCGGCGCGCCCGACATGGCGTTCCCCCGCATGAACAACATTTCCTTCTGGTTCCTGGCGGCGGCGCTCATCCTTCTCGTCACCTCGATGTTCGTGCCGGGAACGGCCGAGGGCCACGGCTTCGGCGGCGGCTGGACCGCCTATCCGCCGCTGTCGGCAAGGGCCGGCCATCCGGGGCCGGCGATGGACCTCGCCATTTTCGCGCTGCATCTAGCCGGCGCTTCGTCGATCCTCGGCGCGATCAATTTCATCACCACGATCTTCAACATGCGCGCGCCGGGCATGA
>JBGPVT010000164.1:0-4632 GCA_041491825.1 Xanthobacteraceae bacterium
CTCATCGGGCGGATCGACAGATCGAGCGGAGAAGACGACAAGATCCGCCGCATCGATCGGCTTGTCGTGATGCCCGACACGATCTTGTTCGCCGACTATAAAACGGACATCCGGCCGCCTTCGCGGCCTGAGGATGCACCCGAAACTTATCTGGTTCAGCTCGCCCGCTATCGTGCCTTGCTCGCCCAGTCGCTGCCGGATCGCGCCATGCGAGCCTTTCTGGTCTGGACTGCGCGGCCCGCAATCCAGGAAGTGCCCGAGAGCCTCCTCGACGATGCTTGGCGGCGCGTAACGTCGTTGTGATCCGCCTTGACCCCCGGGGGCGGCATCCCTACGTTCCGCGTCCCCACAGACCCACAGAACCGATTCCAGTTAAAAAAGAGGCTCCCATGGTTGCCCCGGTATCCGACAAGTCCTTTCAAGCCGACGTGCTGCAGTCGAAGGAGCCCGTCCTCGTCGATTTTTGGGCCGAGTGGTGCGGACCATGCCGGGCGGTGGCGCCGGTTCTCGAGGAAGTCGCCGGCGAGCTCAAGGGCAAGCTGAAAATCGTCAAGCTGAATGTCGACGAGAATCCCGAGACCGCCGCGAAATACGGAATTCAGTCGATCCCCACGTTGATGATCTTCAAGAACGGCGAGATGGCTTCGCGTCAGATCGGTGCCGCCCCCAAGGCGAAGCTCGTGCAGTGGATCACCGGCGCCGTCTGAGGCGCGAAATCGCCGGGCTCAACGCGGAAGGGTTCCGTTGGCGGCAAGCACTTCGCCCGCGAGATAAAGCGATCCCGTAATCAACACGCGCGGCGGCGCTTCCAGAGGAAGTGCTGCAATTTTTTCGAGCGCTTCCTCGATGCTTGCCGCAGTCTCCGCCGTGTGCCCCGCGCGCGCCGCAGCGACGGCGATTTCTTCGGGCTTCCGCGTATTTTCGCCCGCGACCGGCACCGCGAATAAATGGCGCGCGAGCCCGCTGAAACAGGCGAGAAATCCGTCCATATCCTTGGTCGCGAGCATCCCCGCGACCAGCACCAAGGGCCGGGGCGCCCGCTCCTCCAATTCCGCGACCGCGGCCGCAATGGCGATGGCGCCGCCGACATTGTGGCCGCCGTCGAGCCAAAGCTCGGATCCCGCGGGCAAGCGGCCGATCAGCCGGCCGGAAGAAAGACGCTGCATGCGCGCGGGCCATTCGACCTCGCGCATTCCCCGCTCATAAGCCTGCGCCGGGATTTGCAGCGTCTTGATCGCGCGCAAGGTCGCGACCGCGATCCCGGCATTTTCGATCTGATGGCGGCCGAACAATCGCGGGCGCGGCAAATCGAGAAGGCTCGATTGGTCGGCGTAGATGAGCCGGCTCTGCTCTTCATGCGCGGTCCAGTGCTCGCCGGAAACCGAAAGTTTGCTGGCGAGCTTTGCCGCGGCTCGCTCGATCACGGAAAGCGCCGCCGGCTCTTGCTGCGCGACGATCGTGGGAACGCCCGGCTTCAAGATGCCCGCTTTCTCGCCGGCGATGTCGGCCAACGTCGAACCGAGATGCTCGGTGTGATCGATCGAGATCGGCGTGATCACGGCGGCGAGCGGCCGCTCGACCACATTGGTCGCGTCTAACCGCCCGCCAAGGCCGGTTTCGAGAAGCAAAAAATCGGCCGGGCGGGCCGCGAAAATCGAAAGCGCCGCGGCGGTCGTGATCTCGAAAAAAGTGATCGGATCGTTTCCGTTCAGGCGCTCGCATTCGGCAAGCGCGTGGGCCAACGTCGCGTCGTCAACCAGGACGCCGCCACCCGCCTCGCCCAGGCGAATACGTTCGTGAAAGCGGACAAGGCTCGGCGACGTATAGGCGTGAGCGCGGAAGCCCGCCGCTTCCAGGATCGCGCGCAGGATCGCGATCGTCGAGCCTTTGCCGTTGGTGCCCGCGACATGAATCGTGGGCGGCAATTTGCGCTCGGGATTGCCGAGACGCGCGAGCAGGCGATGAACGCGGCCGAGCGAAAGGTCGATCTTTTTGGGGTGGAGCCTGGCGAGCCGTTCGAGTAACGCGCCGGCGGACAAATCAGCGCGGGCCGCAGCCCTGCTCACACCGCACCGGCAAGCGCGGGCAGTTGTCGGTCGATGCCCGCAGATTTGGTGAGCAGCCGGCAGATCCGGGCAAGCGTCGGCCGCAGGTGATGACGATGCACCACCATGTCGACCATGCCGTGGTCTCGGAGATATTCCGCGCGTTGGAAGCCCTCCGGCAGTTTTTCGCGGATCGTCTGCTCGATGACGCGGGGGCCGGCGAAGCCGATCAGCGCGCCGGGCTCGGCAATGTGCACGTCGCCGAGCATCGCGTAGGAGGCGGTGACGCCGCCGGTGGTCGGATTCGTCAGCACCACGATGTAGGGCTTCTTCGCATCGCGCAGGCGCTGCACCGCGACCGTCGTGCGTGGCAGTTGCATCAGCGAAAGGATCCCTTCCTGCATGCGCGCGCCGCCCGAGGCCGCGAAGAGGATGAACGGCGTCTGTTTTTCGATCGCGGTCTCGAGACCCCGGATCACCGCTTCGCCCGCGGCCATGCCGAGCGAGCCGCCCATGAAATCGAAGTCCTGCACGCCGATGACGACAGCCAAGCCTTCCAACTTTCCGAACCCGAGCTTGACCGCGTCCTTCAAGCCGGTTTTCGCGCGCGCATCCTTCAAGCGATCCTGATAACGCCGCTCGTCGCGAAACTTGAGCGGATCGGCCGCGACTTCGGGGAGCGCGATGTCGAGCCAGGTTTCGCCGTCGAAAATCGACTTCAGCCGCGCCGCGGCGCCCATGCGCATGTGATAGTTCGAATTGGGAATCACCCACTGGTTCGCTTCCACGTCCTTGTGAAAGACGAGCTGGCCGGTCTCCGGACACTTGATCCAAAGATTTTCCGGCACGTCCCGGCGCTGCAGGAACGAGCGAATCTTCGGGCGAACGACGTTCGATATCCAGTTCATGGCTATATCCGACGCTATCCCTATGTAATCGCTATTGTCCCCGACCGGAAGCCCGGCCGAAGGCGATCACTCCGCCGCCACGCGGCGTGCCGAGCGCACCCCTTCGGCGAGCGAGGCGACGATGTCGGTGACGGCTTTCACGGTTTTCGCGCTCGCCCGATTTTCCTGGTCGAGGGTTTGGCGAATCGCTTCCACGAGCGCCGAGCCGACCACGACGGCGTCGGAGGCGGCGGCGATCGCGCGGGCATCGTTGGCCGTCTTTACGCCGAAGCCGACGGCGACGGGCAGCTTGGTGTGACGCTTGATGCGGGCGACCGCCGCAATCACGCGGCTCGTGTCGGGGATGGCGCTACCGGTAATGCCGGTAATCGAGACGTAATAAACAAAGCCCGATGTGTTCGAGAGCACCGCAGGCAACCGCTTGTCGTCGGTCGTCGGCGTCGCGAGCCGGATGAAGGCGATCCCCGCCTTCAGCGCCGGCAGGCACAATTCCTCGTCCTCCTCCGGCGGCAGATCGACGACGATCAGCCCGTCGACGCCGGCGGCTTTCGCGTCCTTCAAGAAACGTTCGACGCCGTAAATGTAGATCGGATTGTAGTAGCCCATCAGCACGATCGGCGTTGCGTTATCCCCCTCGCGAAACGCGCGCACCATGGCAAGCGTCTTTTTCAGCGTTTGGCCGCCCTTCAACGCGCGCTGCGAGGAAGCTTGGATCGCCGGCCCGTCGGCCATCGGATCGCTGAAGGGCATGCCGAGCTCGATCAGATCGGCGCCCGCCTTCGGCAGCGCTTTCACGATCGCGAGCGATGTGTCGTAATCGGGGTCGCCCGCGGTGAGAAACGTCACGAGTCCCGCGCGGCCCTCGCGCGAAAGCTCCTTGAAGCGGGCGTCGATGCGCGCGCTCACAACTTGCCCCCGAGATGCTCCGCGACCGTATAGACGTCCTTGTCGCCGCGGCCGGAAAGATTCACCACCATCAGATGATCCTTCGGCTTTTTCGGCGCGAGCTCCGCTACCTTCGCGATCGCGTGCGCGGGCTCGAGCGCGGGGATAATGCCTTCGAGCGTGCTCAAGAGCTGAAACGCCTTCAGCGCCTCGTCGTCGGTCGCCGACAGAAACTGGATGCGATTCATGTCGTGCAACCAGGCGTGCTCGGGCCCGATGCCGGGATAATCGAGGCCCGCCGAGATCGAATGGGCGTCCTTGATCTGGCCGTCGTCGTCCATGAGGAGATAAGTGCGGTTGCCGTGCAGGACGCCCGGCCTGCCGCCGCCAATCGAAGCCGCGTGCTGACCGCTCGGAAGCCCATGGCCCGCCGCCTCGACGCCATACATCTCGATCGAAGGCTCGTCGAGGAACGGATGAAAGAGGCCCATCGCATTCGATCCGCCGCCGATGCAGGCGATAAGCGAATCGGGAAGCCGCCCTTCGGCTTCGGCCAGCTGCTCGCGCATTTCCTTGCCGATTACCGACTGGAAGTCCCGCACCATCGCGGGATACGGATGCGGCCCCGCGACCGTGCCGATGCAATAGAACGTATTCTCGACGTTCGTGACCCAGTCGCGCAGCGCCTCGTTCATCGCGTCCTTCAGCGTCTTCGAGCCGGAGTTGACCGGCCGCACTTCGGCGCCGAGCAATTTCATGCGAAAGACGTTCGGCTTTTGACGCTCGATGTCGAC
>JBGPVT010000165.1:0-4600 GCA_041491825.1 Xanthobacteraceae bacterium
AAGTCGGGCTTGCGGGGCTCGGCGCCGTCGGGCGCGAGGTCGCGCGCAAGCTTGCGGCCGGGATTCCGGGTTTGCGGCTCGCGGCGGTCGCCGTGCGGGAGCCCGGAAAATCGCGCAATACCCTGGCCGGCCTCGGCGAGATCCAAATTCTATCGGCGGCGGCGCTCGCGGAAAGCTGCGACGTCATCGTCGAGGGCCTGCCGCCGAAGGAATTTCGGACGGTCGCCGTTCCCGCGATCGAGCGCGGGCGGATTTTCGTTCCGCTCAGCGTCGGCCAATTGCTGGAAAACGGGGACCTCGTGGAGCGCGCGCGCCAGACGGGTGCGCGCATCCTGGTGCCGACGGGCGCGCTGATCGGGCTCGATGCCGTGCGCGCCGCGGCCGAGGGCACGATCCGTTCGGTCACCATGGTGACGAGAAAGCCGCCCGCGGGGTTGGAAGGCGCGCCTTATCTCGTCGAGCGAAACATTTCGCTCGTGGGCTTAAAGGCGCCGCTCAAGGTATTCGACGGCTCGGCGCGCGAGGGCGCGCGCGGATTCCCCGCGAACGTCAACGTGGCGGCGGCGCTCAGTCTCGCCGGCATCGGGCCCGACAAGACGCGGCTCGAAATCTGGGCGGATCCCGCGATCGAGCGCAACATCCACCGCATCGAGGTCGATTCCGACGCCGCCCGCTTCTCGATGACGATCGAGAACGTGCCCTCGGAAAACCCGCGCACCGGGCGGATCGTGGCACAGAGCGTGGTGGCGCTGTTGCGGGGGCTCGTTTCGGAGTTGCGGGTGGGGACTTAGCTTTTCATCGTCATGGCCGAACGTTGAAATGGTGAGCGAGACGCGAGCGACCTTCCCCTCTCCCCTTGTGAGAGAGGGTGATCGCGAGCGTCAGCGAGCGATCGGGTGAGGGGTCCGCGAGTGGAACGAGCGAAAAACTTCAGTCGAGCAATGCGGCTTACCCCTCACCCGGTTCTCGCTTGCTTCGCAAGCTCGAACCACCCTCTCCCACAAGGGGAGAGGGGAAAGAAAAAGCACCTCAGAAGCACGGCACTTGTCCCGCCCCGCGGGACGGGTCTCACGCAAGCGGCGGGTGACGCGGCGGGCGGAATGGCATAAGGTCGCGGCCGAAATCCCAACAAAAAAACCGGCGAGGAGCGCGATGTACACCGAACTCGGACTATTCATCGGCGGCAAGTGGGCGAACGGCGCGGGGCGCAAGAGCGAGCCCGTGATCAATCCTGCGAACGAAAAACCGCTCGCGGATCTCCCGCATGCCTCGAAGGGCGATCTCGACGAGGCGGTCGAGGCCGCGAAGAAGGGCTTCGAGGTGTGGCGGAAAACCACGGCCTGGGACCGCGGCCGCGTCATGCGCAAGGCCGCCGACCTCATGCGCGAACGCGCCGACGCCATCGCGAAAATCCTCACCCAGGAGCAGGGCAAGACGCTCGCCGAGGCGAAGGGCGAGGTGCTCGCCGCCGCCGACGTGATCGAATGGATGGGCGAGGAAGGAAAGCGCGCCTATGGCCGCATCATTCCTTCGCGCCTCCCCGGCACGCGGCAGATGGTGATGCAGGAGCCGGTCGGCATCTGCGCCGCCTTCACGCCGTGGAACTTTCCGGCGATCACGCCCGCGCGCAAGATCGCGGGCGCGCTCGGCGCCGGCTGCTCGCTGATCCTGAAAGCCTCCGAGGAAACGCCGGGCACGGCGATCGAGATGGCGCGCGCTTTCGCCGACGCGGGCTTGCCGGCGGGCGTGCTCAACCTCGTATTCGGAATTCCCGGCGAGATTTCCGAGCACCTGATCGCGAAGCCCGAGATCCGCAAGATTTCCTTCACCGGCTCGATCCCGGTCGGCAAGCACCTCGTCAAGCTCGCCGCCGAGACGATGAAGCGCGTCACCATGGAGCTCGGCGGCCATTCGCCGGTGATCGTGTTCGACGACGTCGACCCCGAAAAAACTGCGGACGCGGCGGCCGCCGGCAAGTACCGCAACGCCGGCCAGGTTTGCATTTCGCCGACGCGCTTCTACGTGCAGGAAAATTCCTACAACAAGTTCGCCGCCCGCTTCACCGAGAAGGCGAAGGGATTGAAGCTCGGCGACGGGCTCGACAAGGACACGCGCATGGGGCCGCTCGCCAACGCCCGCCGGCTCGACGCGATGAACGCCATCGTCGCCGATTGCCAGAGCCGCGGCGGCAAGCTTGCCACCGGCGGCAAGCGCCACGGCAACCAGGGCTATTTCTTCGAGCCGACGGTGGTGACGGACCTGCCCGACGATTCCAAGATCATGACGCAGGAGCCGTTCGGACCGGTGGCGCCGATCATTCCGTTCAAGACCTTCGACGAGGTGGTGGCGCGGGCGAATTCGCTGCCCTTCGGGCTCGCGGCCTATGCCTTCACCAACAACGCCAAGCAGGCGGCCGCGATCGGCGACGCGATCGAGGCCGGCATGGTGGGCGTCAACACCTACGCCATCTCGATGGCGGAGACGCCGTTCGGCGGCATCAAGGAAAGCGGCTACGGCCACGAGGGCTCGGTCGAGGGCCTCGAGATGTATACGGTGAAGAAGTACATCGCCCAGGCGTGAAGCCCGGCGCGGGCGGTTTTCCTTCTCTATTGCTTCATGACTGGCGGCCCTGCGGCCGCCAGTTTGCTTTGGCCGCACGCAAAATTGCCCGCCGTCCACAGCTTTTCCGCCCCGCGCGCCGGCGCGCAGGGTTCAGGGGATTCGCGTGTTCAAATAGCAGGGCAAATCAACCTCATACCGGCCGCCGCATCCCCGGGCGGCCGCAACGGATGAACGGGTTTCCGTGTTACATTTCCGGCTCGCCGCGCTTTCTCGACAGGCCCAGTCTCGCGGGCAAGCAGCGGCCGCGCGAAGCTTGATTCCAAGCGGTCATCGCCGGAACCAACCCTATGGACGAGGCGAGCGATGAAGAACTCATGCTGCGCATCGCGAAGGGCGACGAGCGGGCGTTTCGCACGCTCGCGCCGCGCTACGCCGCGCGCGCGATCGGGCTCGCGCGCAGGATCACGGGCAACGAAGCGGATGCCGAGGAGATCGTTCAGGATGCTTTCCTCCGCGTTTGGATCAACGCGCCGCGCTGGCGGCCGCAGGCGGCCTTTCGCACCTGGTTCTACCGGATCGTGTTCAATCTCGCGCTCAACCGGCGGCGGCGCGTGCCGTTCCTGCCGCTCGAGGCGGCCGGCGATCCGCCGGATCCCGCCGCCAGTGCCCGCGAACGGATCGAGCGCGATGAAACCGATCATGCGGTCGCGGCCGCGATCGCGGCGCTGCCCGAGCGCCAGCGCGACGCGATCGCGCTCACTTACGGCGAGGAGCTGACCAATGCCGAAGCCGCGATGGTTCTCGGAACGTCGGTTGCCGGCGTCGAATCGCTCTTGGTGCGGGCCAAGCGCACGCTCAGGGAAAAGCTTGGCCCGCTCATCGAGGAGAGCTGACAGGGAGACCGGCCCATGAACCGTATCGACAATCGCATCGACGAACTCATCGTCCGCCGCCTGCAGGCGGACCGCGAGGCCGACGAACGATCGGCGGCGCGCGCCCTTTCGGCGCTCGCTTTGAGGCCGCTGCCGCGGCAACGCCATTCCTGGTTCAGGAGTTGGCCGAGCGCGCTTTTCAACAACGATTTCACCCCGGCCTGGCCGCGGATCGCGGCGCTCGCCTGCGTCGCGCTCATCGGCTGCACCGTCGGCTTCTTCGGTCCGGGCACCCGCGCCTTCCAGCGGACGGGCTGGACCGTCAGCCAGAATTCGGAGCCCGACGTCGGCGGGCTGGTGTTCGAGCCCGAGCCTTTGACCGGAGCCAAACCATGATTTCCGCCCTATCCATCGCCACGGCCGAAGACCGGACTTCCCGCCGGATCGTGCTGTGGTCGCTCGCCTTGAACTTGTTTTTCATCGGCCTCGTGGCGGCGCTCGTCGTGCGCCTTTCCATCGCGCCCCCGGCAACGGCGCCGATCGACCGCAGCGCCAACGGCCGCATCGAGCGGATCGCGGCGATCCTGCCCGCCGCCGACGCGGAGGTCATCCGCGCCGAATATCGCGCCAAGGCGGCGCCCGTCGATGCCGCGCGCGACGACTTCGAGCGCTCCGTCGACGCGATCCGGGAAACCTTCCGGGCGGAACCCTACGATATCGAGGCGACGCGCGTCGCCATGGCGGAGGCCCGCGGCCGGCGTCAAAAGTTCGATCTTTTGCTGCATGACATCATCGCCTCGGCGGCGAATAAAATGTCTGCCGCCGGACGGCAGAAACTCGCCGATTGGTCGCCGCCGGGCCGTAACCCGGGTACAACGAACCGTTAGCGGGACAGAATCGCAAAAGATCGGGCCATGAGCGGCGACAGAAAAACCGCGTCCCTGCGACACGAGGCTAGGCGCTCTCCGCACGCGCCGGCGGCGATCCTTGCCGCGGGGTTGCTGTCACTCGCCGCCTGCGTGCCGAACGCGGAGCGGATCGATTCTTCGCTCGACGTTCCCGAAAGCTATCGCGCGGCGCCTCGCGGCACGCCGGATGCGGCACTGCCTCCGCTCGACTGGTGGCGCGGCTTTCGCTCGGCCGAGCTCACGGCGCTGATCGAGGAG
>JBGPVT010000166.1:0-4586 GCA_041491825.1 Xanthobacteraceae bacterium
AGACGATGTCGCCGTCGAGCGGCGAGAAGGCGGGATAGATCGCGCGCGCGAGCCCGGCCGAAGCCATGACGGCAAGCCGCTTCGCTTGCGGCTTGGTGAGTGCGGCATTGGTCGCGACCACCGCGAGCGTGGTATTTTCCCGGATGCGGCCCTTGAGGTGAGGGACATGGGCATCTTCGGGAAACTTCGCCGGCCAACCGAGGCCGCCGAACTCATTTTCTTGCTCGAGAGGCGACGCCCAGAAGTGTCGAGAGCCGCCGATGGTGACGCGGCCCGCCGCATTGACGGCGGCGATGGCGCCGACGACCGCACCTGCCTCCGTCCGCGCGGAGGCCGAGCCGATGCCGCCCTGCAAGTTTTCCGTGCTGGCGCCGGTGCCGGCGCCGACGCTGCCCTGCGCGAAATCGGCGGCGGCGGCCTTTGCCGCTTGGTAGCCCAGTTCGCGATAGGGCGGATAACGTCCCCAGCCTTTATCGCCGCCATTCAATAAATCGAACAGGATGGCGCCGGGCACGATCGGCACGCGCACGCTGCGCACCGGGAAGCCGCGGCCTTGCTCGGCGAGATAGGCGGCAACGCCGGCGCCAGACTCCAGCCCGAAGGCGGAGCCGCCCGAAAGCGCCAGCGCGTCGATGCGCTCGACCGTGGCGGCGGGATCGAGGAGATCGAGTTCGCGCGTGCCGGGCCCGCCGCCGCGCACGTCGGCGGAGGCGACCGCCGGTTCTTCGAACACGATCGCGGTCGCGCCCGAGCCCAGCTTCAAATCGGTGGCATGGCCGACGAGAACGCCCGGCACGTCGGTGATCAGGTTTTTGAGCTTCGGCACGAGCAATGCCCTCTTTGCCGGGGCGACTGAAGCCGATCGCAATGACGGCGGCAAGTCCGGGCCGCCATTCACTCCCCGATCAAAACGAGGCGAGCGCGCCTTGCCGCTCCTTGCCCTCGGCCTCTCGGGGCGGCAGAACAGCGCCATGACCGATGTGTCCATTCCGGCCGCTTTGCTCGCGGGGCTTGTCAGCTTCCTCTCGCCCTGCGTGCTGCCGCTGGTGCCGCCCTATCTCTGCTTTCTTGCCGGCACCACCTTCGAGCATTTGATCGCGCGCGAGCCCGGGCCATTGGTCGCGCGGCGTGAACTCGCGACCGCGCTCCTTTTCGTCCTCGGCTTCACCACCATCTTCGTCGCGCTCGGCGCCAGCGCTTCGGCCATCGGCGACCTACTGCGCGTGCATTCCGATACGCTCGCGATCGTGGCGGGAATCGCCATCATCGCGATGGGGCTGCATTTCCTCGGCGCCTTCCACCTTCCTTTCCTCTCGCGCACGGTGCGTTTGCATGTCGAAAAGCCGGTCGGCCTGTGGGGCGCCTACGGGATGGGTCTCGCCTTCGCCTTCGGCTGGACGCCCTGCATCGGCCCGGTGCTGGCGGCGATCCTCGCGGTCGCCGCCTCCGAGACGACGGTCGCGCGCGGCGCGGGCCTGCTTGCGGTCTATTCGCTGGGCTTGGGGATTCCGTTTCTCGCCGCCGCCTTCGCGCTCAAGCCCTTCGTCGGCCTGTTGGCGCGGATGCGCGCGCATCTCGGCCGCGTGGAGAAGATCATGGGCGGATTGCTCGTGCTCACCGGCATCGCTTTCCTGGGGGGGTGGATCTCGCAAGCGAGCTATTGGCTCCTGGAAAATTTTCCGGCGCTCTCCCGCTTCGGTTGAGAAGCCAAAGAAAAAGCCCGCCTTGAAGGCGGGCTTGATCTTTTCAGATCGACCGGTGGTCACATCTCGGAATAGGTGCCGTCCTTTTTCCAGACATAGATCACGTAATCGAGCGCGGTGATATCGCCCTTCTTGTCGTAGGAAATGGGCCCCAGCACCGTGCTCCAATTGCCCGCCCGAATCGTCTCGGCGACCTTTTTCGGATCGGTGGTGCCGGCTTGCGTCGCCGCCTGCGCCCAGATCTGGAAGGCGGCGTAGCTGTAGAGCGTGTAGCCCTCGGGATCGATGCCCTTGGCCTTGAAGCGGTCGACGATCGCCGCTGCCGTCGGCCGTTTGCGCGGGTCGGAGCCGAAGGTCATCAGCGTGCCTTCGCCCGCCGCCCCGGTGATCGCCGCGAACTCCTTGTCGGCGAGCGCGTCGCCGGCCATGAGAACGGTTTTCATGCCCTGATCGCGCATCTGCCGCAGGATCAGGCCCGCTTCCTGGTGATAGCCGCCGACGAACACCGCATCGATGTTTGCCGCCTTCATCTTGGAGACGAGGGCGTTGAAGTCGCTTTCGCCTTTGGTGTAGGACTCGAACACTTTTTCCTGCACGCCCGCCTTGTTCATCGCTTTCTTGGTCTCGTCGGCGAGGCCCTTGCCGTAGGTGGTCTTGTCGTTGAGGATCGCGATGTTCTTGTTGGCGAAGGTCTTGGCCAGATATTGGCCCGCCACCGCGCCCTGCTGATCGTCGCGGCCGCAAACCCGGAACGTGTTCCACATGCCGCGCTCGGTGAAGGTCGGGTTGGTGGAGGCCGGCGTAATCTGCAAGACGTTGCCTTCGGCATAGGCTTCCGAGGCCGGGATCGACGACGAAGAGCAATAGTGACCGGCGACGAACGGAAGCTTGGCGCTTGCGATCTGCTCGGCGACCGAGCGGGCCTGCTTCGGATCGCATTGATCGTCGCTGACCTGGAGCTTCAGTTTCTTGCCGAGCACGCCGCCGGCGGCGTTGATGTCGGCGACCGCAAGCTCGGCGCCGTCCTTCATCTGGCGCCCGAAAACCGCCTCGCGGCCGGTCATTGGGCCGGCGACCGCGACGGTGAGGTCCTGTGCTGCCGCAGCGCTCGCGAACAACAACCCGGCGACAAGGACAAGACTGGAATTGATCAGTTTCTTCATGCGCGGCTCCCCTTTGCGCGATAACGCCCGAGAAGCCTTTGGGCTTTCGGGGCACTTCCATCCCATCGTCATTGTGCCATGGAAGCCGGGACTTAAGAAGGGTCTTTGCCGTCCGCTTGCGGCGCGGAGTGCTCGCGCCAGGTGAAAGGACCCGTTCGCTCGTACAGCCAGCGATATTGCGCCACCATTCGCCTGGCGCGCGTGAGCCGCCACGAGAGGCCGCCGACGGCGAGGAGAAAAGCGGTATCCGTCAAGTAAGAGGGCAGGGAAAGGAGTTCGCCCTGAAAGAGCGCGAAATGGGCAAAGCGCACGGCTGCGCCCAGCATCAGCAGATAAACGAATACTTGGCCGAATGGCCGCCAGCCATTGGCAAGCGCCCGGCCGGTGGCCCACGCCGCGCCGCCGCCGAGGAGGCAAGTGACGAAGAGCACCTGCAGCGCGTTTTCGTTGCCATAGAGGCTGCCGAACCAACTTGACATACCCGGGCTCAGCCTCCTTCCAGGTAAGCGGCGCGGACTTCGGGGCGATCGAGCAGTTCCTTGCCCGTTCCTTCTAGCGTGACGACGCCGTTCACCAGCACATAGCCGCGGTGCGCAAGCTTCAGCGCATGATAGGCATTCTGCTCGACGAGAAAGATCGTCAGCCCCTCGCGTTGGTTGAGGTCGCGGATGACGTCGAAGATCTGTCGCACGACCAGGGGCGCAAGCCCCAGCGAAGGCTCGTCGAGCAGGAGAAGGCGTGGCCGGCTCATCAGTGCGCGCGCGATCGCGAGCATCTGCTGCTCGCCGCCGGACAATGTTCCGCCGCTCTGCTCTTTTCTTTTTTCCAGGATGGGAAAAAGCTTGAAGACGCGCGCAATATCTTCGCCGAAATAGGCGGGGGCATTGACCGCCGCGCCCATCTGCAGGTTTTCGTAAACGGTCATGCGCGGGAAAATGCGGCGGCCTTCCGGCGCCTGCGCGATGCGCGCACCGATAATGTCGTGCGTCGGAAGGTTGGTAATGTCGCGGCCGTCGAAGACGATGCGGCCTTCGCTCGCGCGCGGGTTGCCGCAGATCGTCATCATCAGCGTGGATTTGCCGGCGCCGTTGGCGCCGATCAGTCCGACGATCTCGCCGGCGCGCACTTCGAGATCGACGCCGTTCAACGCCGGGATATGGCCGTAGAAGGTCTTGACGCCCTTGACGGAGAGGAGAGGCGCGCTCATCGGGCCACTTCCTCTTCTTCGACGCCGAGATAGGCCGCGATCACTTTCGGATCATCGCGGATTTCTTGCGGCGGACCTTCGGCGATCTTCTGGCCGTAATCGAGCACGACCACGTGGTCGGAAATTTCCATCACCACGCCCATGTGATGCTCGATCAGCAGAATCGAGGCTTCGCTTTCCGCGCGAATAATGCCGAGCAGCTTATTGAGTTCGCTTGCTTCGCGCGGATTGAGGCCGGCGGCGGGCTCATCGAGGCAGAGGAGGACGGGATCCGAGCACATGGCGCGCGCGATTTCGAGGCGGCGCTGCGCACCGTAAGGCAAGGCGCCCGCGGGATCGTCGGCACGGCTCGAAAGACCGACGCGATCGAGCCAGAAGCGCGCTTTCTCGATCGCCGCGTGCTGGGCTCGCACATAGCCGGGCCAGCCGAAGATGCCGAGCAGCGTGAAGCCCGAAGCGACCATCAGCCGGTTGTGCTGGGCGACGAGCAGGTTCTCGAGCGCGGTCATGCCG
>JBGPVT010000167.1:0-4585 GCA_041491825.1 Xanthobacteraceae bacterium
CCGGTCGGTTTCGGGGCAGGCGTGAAAGGCCAAATCCTTGCCCATGCAGACGCGGACCTCGCTCAAATAGCGGCCGCTGCAGGTGACCGCGATCATGTCATGCGCGAGCCCGGGATTGGCGGCGATGAAGGCGTCTTCCACTTCGTCGGGCGACACCATCGTGTAGTCGTTGAGGCGCACGAACCGCTCCGGGATCTTCACCTTTTCGCGGGCGCTCCGCACGGTGGCGAAATAGCGCTCGGCTTCCAAGCCCGAGCAGGTGCCGTGCGCTTGCCATTCGTGGATGACGAGCTTCCGCGCCGGCATGAGATCCAGCATCGAGCGGATCAATTTATTTTCGATCCAGGGGGCGGGCTGGGTGCAATTTTCCGGGAATCCGCGCTCGTATTGCGGCCACAAGCCGTGAACGACGAAGGCAAAGGGCCGCTCGTGGTCGCATTGCTCGTTGTTGCCGCGGCGGCCGCCGCCGCTTTCGCAAAAGGAGGGGGACCAGCTGAGCGATAGAACGTAGAAGTCGAACACACCGGGCGTGCCCTGATGCGAGCCGCCTCGCCGTTCATTGCCCTGGTAGGAGTTGGGTTGACGGAAATCCTGCGCCAAAGAAGGGCAGAGCGTCAGCCATGCGATGGCGGCGGCAAGGGCGCCAAGGCGAATTCCGTTCATCGGCCTGCTCCCGCGTTTTTTCCGGATGGAATGCCGGCGCTGCCCGCAAAGCTTATGGTTGCGCCATCTTGCAGCGCGGCGAATAGGCCATGTTGCGGTCGGCGCCGAGCACGCACCATTCCACGTCCCAGGTGGCGCCGGCGAAGCCCTGATCCTCGCTGATGGAATAGTAGGTCACGGTTTCCGTGCCGTCGGAAAGAAGCGTCTTGGCGACGCAAAAGCGGCGGGGGATGGCGTAGTCGCCCCACGGACGATAGGCGACCTCACGCGTCTCACCGAATTGGCTGATGAAGAGACTCGGATTCCAGAAGCGGATTTCTTTCACCGCGAAGTGGATATTGATCTTGGCAAGCGCGAGCGGATTGTCGCAGGCGGGCAACCAGGAATCGTAGCGGGGGCCGCCGAACAGATAGAAATTCATCTCGAGCCAACTCGCGGCCCGCGCCGGCGCCGCGGCCGCGAGCGCGATGGCGGCGCTTAACGCGAGGCTCAAAATCCCCCTGCTTTTCCTCATGCCCTGCTCCTGTCCCGGGCGCGACGATGCGGCTACGAGCGGCGGGGGTCAAGGGTGCTCGATGGCGGCGATGCCGGCCGAAGAAATCGCATGGACGGAAGGCTTGGTGTGCTCTTGCTTCAAAGGGCGGGCCTCATTAGTTTGAGCTCGATCGCAATCCAGCAAAGGCGGAGCCGGCACCATGTTCGTTCTCGATGCGCGTAGCGAGCGGATCGCCGTCCTTGCCCTCACCGTGCTGATGGCGGCGACGCGGATCGGGCATTTTGGCGTCGGCCAGATCGCGCCCGATGCCTCGACCGCGGCCTTCTTCCTCGCCGGCCTCCTGATCGGAAATCCGCTTTGGCTGCTCGCTTTCCTCGCGGAAGCGCTGCTGCTCGATTTGACCGCGATCAAAATCGTCGGCGTCGAAGCGGTCTGCGTCACGACCGGCTACGGCATGATGATCCCGGCCTATGGCGCGCTGTGGCTTGCCGCGCGTCTCGTGCGTACGAACGACAGGCTCGACCTGTTCAGCGCGGGCAAGCTCGTCTGTGCTTGCTCTCTCGGCGTCCTCGGCTTCTTTCTCTTCTCGAATGTCGGCTATTATCTCGGCGGCGGTTTCGAGAGCACCATGGGCCTCGAGGAATATGCGCGGCGCGTCGTGCGCTATTTCCCGCAATATCTGACCAGCACGTTGTTCTACAGCGCCGCCGGCGTCGCGCTCGCGGTACTCGCCGCGCGGTTTGCGCCGCGAAGCCGTCTCGTCCCGCGCTGATCGAAGCGCGCGCCTGTTGAAGAACATGATGGCGAAGTAAGGCAAGCCTCGAGCTGAAACCGGGCCCCTCCTCCGCGCCGAGGAGGGGCTTTTCGTTGCGCGCGATTTTTTCCAACGAGCGGCGGCGTTATTTCGCGATGCGCCGGATCAACTCGCTGACGGCGGCCGGCAAGGCGTCGAGATAAGGTCCCATGAAGAACGTCTCGCCGCTGCCCTCGCCGTAGAGCTCGTCATGCACATCGATCAGCGCGCGCACGGCCGGAAGGCAGGGCGTGATCGAATCGACGATCAAATCGGTGACATTGCCGATCTGCGACAACTGCGGATAGCGCGGGTCGGCGGCGACTTTTCGCGCGATGCACTCGGTCGCGGACTTCATCAGCGGGCGCACCGCCGCGTTCTTCTGCGCCTCGGTATAGTTGGGCTCGGCGCCGAAGCCGGTCATCCGGTCGATCGCGCCGCGATCGATCGATACGTTCACGGCCAAGGATAGGCCGACGAGTGCCCCGACGATCATGCCCCGAACCCCCGAATCTTTCTGATTGTTCGCAAGTCTAAGTTCGGGGGTTCGCCTGCACAACGAAAATAGTGCCGCAGCGCGGGAAATGGCGCGGCTGTTGTGATTATGCAACGGCCATCGTGCAGGCGGCGCGGCGACGCCGAATGAGGCGTATGGACAGCGGGATCGTCCCGAGGGCATCATCGTAGTTACGGAACTTCGGCTTGGGGTCAATCAACATGCACGGCAAGGTCTTTCGGCGCGGCGTCCTCGGCTTCGCGCCCGTTTTGTTCTGGCTGCTGTTCACGCCAGCCGCGGCGCTCGCCCAAGGCCCGGCGGCGAAGCTGGAAGCGCTGATCAAGAGCAGCGGCTATACCTCGTCCAAGGTCAACGACAATGTGTGGACGATCGATTTCACCGGCAAGCAGCTGCCGAAATTCAAGGTGATCCTGTCGGCGAGCAGCAAGGAGAAGGACGGCATCGTCGTCATCTTCGCCAATCCCGTCGAGAAATCCCGCCTGCCGGCGACGGCGAATTTCATGACGCTCCTGCTCAAGGCGAACCACGACTTCGATTACGTCAAGGTCGGCATCGATAGCGACGGCGACGTCTTCGTCCGCGCCGACATCCCCGACGGCGTCGACGGCGGCTATTTCAAGAGCATCGTCGAGCAGGTCGCGGCGGCGACGGATCAGCTTTACGGCCGGATGAAGCCGCTGTTGCGAAACTGACCGGCGCCGGCCTCGCTCAGCAGCGAATGACGTGGACCGTCGTTTCGCCGCCCTGCGAGGCGGGCACGGTCACGTCTTCCGTCGAGCAAGCCGCGTTATGCGGACCGAATCCGTGCCACACCGATACGCGGCGCGGACCCGTCGAGCCCGTGACGTCGTCGGTCTCCCGCGGCACTTCGACGATCAACGGTTCCGCATAGGGCGCGCCGAGAACGACGCCGGGGAATCCGAACTCGAAGCCGCGCGCGAAGCGATGGCGGTGGCGATCGAAGTCGCGCGCATGCGCGAAATGGTGCGGATGCGCGTGCAGATGCGGTTTCGCGAATGCCCAGGGTTTTCCCTTGAAGCCCCCTTTGAAGCCGCCGGGCTTGGCGTCGGAATGCGTGGCTAGAATCAGCGCGCCGGCGCCGAACAGGGCGATCGCGGCGTACGCGAACAACTTCTTCATCGCGCTACTCCCGTCCCGAGCGCGGCGGACAGGCCCCCGTCCTCCGCGCTCATGCCGCCCGTAAACTTTAGCCATTCCGCGCGCGCCTGTCGATTCGTGCGCGGGCTGCGGATTATTTGCGGCGGCGGCCCGCTTTCTTGCGCTTGGCCGCGCGTTTCTTGCTCGCCTCGCCGTATTTCATGCCTTCCAGCTTCAAGCCGTCGGGGTCGAGGAAGAACACGGCGTAATAGTCGTCGTAATATTCGGCCGGCGGATCGACGATGCGGGCGCCGAGTTCTTTGACGAACGCGCCCAAGGCATCGACCTCGGCGCGGCTTCCCAATTCGAAGGCATAGTGATGGAAGCCGATGTCGCCGATGCGGTATTGGCGCTGCTTGCCCTCGGCGTCGGCCTCGCCGATCCAGAAGCGCGTCTTGCCGTTCGACCAGCCGGCGGCGTCCGCATAGTGCTCCATCGGCTTGAAGCCGAGAAAGCCCAAGAGCTTTCCGTAGAACGCCTTCGATTTCTTGAAATCGCCGACGCGGATGACGATGTGGTCGATGCCGAGGACGCGGGGCATGTCACTCTCTTTTCGAAACGACGCGCGCGGCCGGGCGCCGTTCGCGCGCGCTTACTGCGCGTGCAATAGCTTCATCTTTTCCTCGATGCATTTGTCGACGAGCGCCGTGCGCTTGTCGAGGTCGCGCGGCGCCGATTTATTCTCGTAGCGCATCCAGCACTGCGTCTTGGCGTCCTGCGGCGAGGTGGGCGCCGGCTCGCCGCTTGCCGCCGGCTTCGACTGGTTGGCGGCGTCGGCGCAGGCGGCAAGCAGCAGTGCGGCGAGGAGCGCCAGCGCACGCGGGGAAATGGCGGGTTTGCAAACGGTCATGCGGCGAAATTTCTCCGGCGGATCGCGTAGTCGCCCGCCGCATTATAGCGGCCGCCGCGCGCCTTGTCGGGCTCTTTCGCGCGATAATTTGCTCCGGCACAGAGCAAC
>JBGPVT010000168.1:0-4576 GCA_041491825.1 Xanthobacteraceae bacterium
AGGAGCGCGTGATCAAGCAGTTCGAGCGCGAGTCGACGGCGCTGTTCGCGACCGCCAGGATTTACGACGACGGGCTGATTGACCCCCGCGATTCGCGAAAAGTTCTGGCACTTTGTCTTTCGATCTGCCGCGAGGCGGAGATCCGCCCGCTCCACCGCACGACCTTCGGCGTCGCGAGAATGTGAGAGGAACCATGCTCTACAGCGAACAACACCGCGAACTGATGCGCTCGGTCCGGAAATTCGTCGAGGCCGAAATCGATCCGCATGCCGAGGAGTGGGAAAATGCGGGCATCTTCCCGGCGCATGAGCTGTTCAAGAAGATGGGCAATCAGGGCTTGTTGGGAATTCACAAGCCGGAAAAATTCGGCGGCCTCGGCCTCGACTACTCTTATGAAGTCGCGTTTTGCGAGGCGCTCTCCGCCACCAAATGCCGCTCGGTGGTGATGGCGGTCGGCGTGCAGACCGACATGGCGACGCCCGCGCTGATGCGGAACGGCTCCGACGAATTGCGCGAGGAGTTCCTCCGCCCCAGCATCACCGGCGATTTCGTCGCCTGCCTCGGCGTTTCCGAGGTCGGCGCCGGCTCCGATGTCGCGAACATCAAGACGACGGCGCGGAAGGACGGCGGCGACTACGTCATCGACGGCGGCAAGATGTGGACGACGAACGGCACGCAGGCCGACTGGATGTGCTTGCTTGCCAACACCGGCGACGGGCCGCCGCACCGGAACAAGACGCTGATCTGCCTGCCGATGAAGACCAAGGGCGTCGAGATCGCGCGCAAGCTCGACAAGCTCGGCATGCGCGCCTCGGATACGGCGCAAATCTTCTTCGACGGCGTGCGCGTTCCGCAGCGCTACCGCATCGGCGAGGAGGGCATGGGCTTCGTCTACCAGATGCAGCAATTCCAGGAGGAGCGCATTTGGGCGGCGGCGAGCACGCTCGGCGGCATGGAGCGGGCGATCGCCATGACCATCGAATACACGGCAGGCCGCCAAGCCTTCGGCAAGAGCATCCTCGACAATCAGGTCGTCCATTTCCGCATGGCCGAGCTGCAGACCAAGGTCGAGCTTTTGCGCTCGCTCACCCATCGCACGGTCGAGGGCTACCTCGAAGGCCAAGACATGACCCAGCTCGCCTCGATGGCGAAGCTCACCGCCGGCCGCCTCGGGCGCGAGGTCACCGACAGCTGCCTGCAATATTGGGGCGGCATGGGCTTCATGACCGAGAGCGAAATCTCGCGCATGTACCGCGACTCGCGCCTGACCTCGATCGGCGGCGGCGCCGACGAGGTGATGCTCGGCATCATCTGCAAGGGCATGGGCATTCTTCCGGGCCAGAAGAAAAATCATTGAGGCATCAGGCGATGGCGAAGCTGCCGAAATTCGAGAATGTGCGGGTCGAGCGGCGGGGCCCGCGGCTCCACGTCACGCTCAACCGGCCGGAGGCGCGCAACGCCTTGTCGCGCGAAATGGTGGCGGAGCTCTCCGCCGTCGCCGAGTTTCTGGAGGATAACCGCGAGATCGGCGCCGTTATCTTGCGCGGCGCCGGCGGCGTGTTCTGCGCCGGCGGCGACATCAAGGGCTTCAAGGCTTCCTTCGAGACGCCGAAGCCGAAGCGCGGCAAGCTCGATCCAATCGCCACCAACAACCGCCGCTTCGGAAAATTTCTGGTGCGGTTCAATAGTCTGCCGCAAACCGTGGTGGCGGCGGTCGAGGGTGCCGCGATCGCCGGCGGCCTCGGGCTGATGTCGGTCGCCGACGTGGTGATCGCGACGGCGGATACGAAATTCGCGCTCACGGAAACGAGCCTCGGCATTCCGCCGGCGCAGATCGCGCCTTTCGTCGCCGCACGCATCGGCGTGCCGAAGGCGCGTTTTCTCGCGCTCACGGGCGCCCGCTTCGAGGCGCATGAGGCGGGGCGCCTCGGCCTCGTCGATGTCGTTTGCGACGATACGGCGGCGTTGGAAGTAACGCTCAAGAAAATTCTCGCCGACATCGGTCGCTGCGCCCCCGGCGCCAACGCCGCCACCAAGCGCCTCCTGCTCGCGAGCCTGACGATGCCGCGCGAGAAACTGCTCGACCGCGCGGCGAAGGATTTCGCCGCGTGCCTCCGCGGCGAGGAGGGACGCGAGGGCGTTTCCGCTTTTCTCGAAAAGCGGGCGACACGCTGGGCGGAAAAGTCCCGGGAGGGACTGTGATGGCCTTCGAAAAAATCCTGATCGCCAACCGCGGCGAAATCGCGCTCCGGATCATGCGTACCGCGCGCGCGCGAGGCTATCGCACGGTCGCCGTCTATTCCGACGCCGACCGCGAAATGCCGCACGCGGCATTCGCCGACGAAGCGGTGCCGATTGGCGCGGCGCCCGCGGCAGAATCGTATCTGGCGATCGACGAGATCATCGCCGCCGCCAAGCGCACGGGCGCCGATGCGGTCCATCCCGGCTACGGATTTCTTTCCGAGAACGCCGATTTCGCCGAGGCGTGTAGCGCCGCCCATCTCGTCTTCATCGGCCCGCCCGCCGCCGCGATCCGGCTGATGGGCAACAAGGCCGCCGCCAAGCGCCGCATGATCGAGGCGGGCGTGCCTTGCGTGCCCGGCTACGATGGCAAGGATCAGACGGACGAGGTATTCGCACGCGCCGCGGCGAAGATCGGGTTTCCGGTGATGGTGAAGGCGGCGGCGGGCGGCGGCGGTCGCGGCATGCGCCTCGTCGCCGACGTCGCGCGCTTGGCCCCGGCGCTCGCGGCGGCGCGGGCGGAAGCATTGAAGGCCTTCGGCTCCGACGAGCTAATCCTGGAAAAAGCCATCGCCCACGCGCGGCACGTGGAAATCCAGGTCTTCGGCGACCGGCACGGCAATTTCGTGCATCTCGGCGAGCGCGACTGTTCGATCCAACGCCGCCACCAGAAGCTGATCGAGGAAGCGCCTTGTCCCGCGCTTTCCCCGGCGCTCCGGCGAGCGATGGGCGAGGCGGCGGTCGCGGCCTCGCGGGCGGTCGATTATTTGAGCGCGGGAACGGTGGAATTCCTGCTCACATCGAAAAGTGAATTTTATTTTCTCGAAATGAACACGCGCCTGCAGGTCGAGCATCCGGTGACGGAGCTGATCACCGGCCTCGATCTGGTCGAATGGCAGTTGCGCGTCGCGGCGGGCGAGGCGCTGCCCCTGCAACAGGAAGCGGTCGCCTTCCACGGCCATGCGATCGAAGCGCGGCTTTGCGCCGAGGATCCCGGCCGCGATTTTTTGCCGGCTTCCGGAAAATTGCTCGCCTGGGAGCCGCCTTCCGGCGCCGGCATCCGCGTCGATCACGGCCTGGCAGTAGGCGTGAGCATTTCGCCTTATTACGACTCGATGCTGGCGAAGATCGTCGCCCATGGCGCCACGCGCGAAGAGGCGCGGCGGCGGCTCGTGGCGGCATTGCAAGACACGGTCGCGCTGGGGATTGCCACCAACCGCGATTTTCTTGTCGATTGCCTTTCCACACCCGCCTTCGTCGCGGGCGAGGCGGATACCGGTTTTGTCGAAAAACATTTCGCCGCACGAAAGCCGCCGAAGTCGGACGTTCGCATGGTCGCGCTCGCGGCGGCGCTGATGGCGGAACGCACGCAATATGACGCGATCCCGATGCTTAAAAATTGGCGGAGCAGCGGCGTCTCCTCGACCTTCGTGCTCGTCGGCAGCAGCGAGGAGCGGATCGCGACAGAAGTGTTCGTGCGCGGCCTACGCACCTACGAAGTGAAATGCGCGAACGAAAGCCACGCCATCGAAATTCGCGCCGAGGCGGGCGCACGGCTGCGATTCTTGTCTGCCGGCGTCGAACAGACGGCGCAATTCGCCTGGGGCGACGGCGTCTTGCATCTTTCCGCCTTCGGGCGAACCGCCGCCTTCGAGGATGTGCAGATCGCCGGCACCAGCGCTGCGATCGGCGGCGGCGATACCGCACTCGCGCCGATGGCCGGACGGATTTCCGCCATTCGCGTCAAGCCCGGCGACGAGGTCGGCAAGGGCGAGTGCCTTCTCGTGTTGGAGGCGATGAAGATGGAGCACGAGGTGGCGGCGCCCCGGCATGGGACGATCGCCGCTGTGCTGGTAAAGGCCGGCGAGCAGGTCACGACGCGCGCGCGCCTCGTCGAGCTGGCGCCGTTGAATTGAGCATGATCCCAAAAAGTGGGAACCGGTTTTCGGGAAAGATCATGCTCCAGAGAAATGTTAGGTGAGCGATGCAATCGCCGAGCCCGTTCTATAGCGAAGCGCACGAGGCGTTCCGGGCGACGGTGCGTCGCTTCGTCGCCGCCGAAATCGAGCCCTACGCGGCGGCGTGGGACGAGGCCGAGACCTTTCCGCGCGAGCTCTATCAAAAAGCCGCCGCCATCGGTCTGTTGCAGATCGGCTTTCCCGCCGCCTATGGCGGCATCGAAGCCGACGTCTTCTATCGTATCATCGCGGCGCAGGAGCTCGCGCGCGCGGGTGCCGGCGGCATTTCCGCCGGGCTCGCCAGCCACACCATCGGCGCGCCGCCGATCGCGGCGGCCGGCTCCGAGGCGTTGAAGGCGCGCGTCTTGCCCGGCGTG
>JBGPVT010000169.1:0-4573 GCA_041491825.1 Xanthobacteraceae bacterium
CATTCCCGATCTCCTCGACACCGGTTGCGGTACCGTCACCGGCAAATCGCTCGCCATGAGCATCGACGGCGCCAAGGTCCACAACGAGGACGTGATCCTGCCGCGCAACCGGCCGCTGAAGACCGAAGGCGGGCTCGCGGTGCTCTACGGTAACCTCGCGCCGGGCGGCGCCGTCATCAAGCAGTCGGCGATGGAGGAGAAGTTTCTCCAGCATACGGGGCCGGCGGTCGTCTTCCGCGACTACAACGACATGGCCGCGCGCATCGACGATCCCAAGTTAGAGGTGAGCGAAAACAGCGTGCTGGTGCTGAAGAATGCCGGGCCTCTCGGCGGTCCCGGCATGCCGGAATGGGGCATGCTGCCGATCCCGAAGAAACTCCTGCAAAAAGGCGTGCGCGACATGGTGCGGATTTCCGACGCGCGCATGAGCGGCACGAGCTACGGCAGCTGCGTGTTGCACGTCGCGCCCGAATCCTATGTCGGCGGGCCGCTCGCCTTCGTCGAGGACGGCGATCCGATCCGGCTCGACGTGCGCGCGCGGAAATTGGAATTGCAGGTGCCGGAAGAAAGGATCGCCGCGCGCCGCGCGAAATGGAAAACGCCACCGCCGCGCTTCGTGCGGGGTTACGGGGTTCTGTTCGCCAATTCCGCCTCGCAGGCCGACCGCGGCTGCGATTTCAACTTCCTCGAGGGCACCGCGTCGACGGCGGAGCCGGAGATTCACTGAGGAAGTTTTCTTTCCCCCCTCATCGGCGGCCTCCCCCTTTGAGCAAGGGGATCGGCATCCTCGGCCCGTTTTTCTCGTCCTGGTCGGCGACGAAGCAGAGGTAATAGTCGTCATGCGCGACCTTTCTGCTCGTCGCGCAGGCGTGGAATGGATAGAGGTCGTCTTCGGTGCGGTAGAAAATATAGGGCCCGATCAAATAGCGGATGGCGCCGTCGGGCGAGCGGCCGAAGCGGTCCATTTTCTCATCCTTCAGCCCCGGCGCTTCCGCGAGGATCGCGCGGCGCAATTCGTCGCCCGCGAGAAAATTATCCGGCAATTGATCGAACGGACCGTCGAAGTAATTGTTCACGCGCACGTTCGCTTCGAAGGCGGCGATCATGATTTTTCGCGGCAGCCGCGCGTCTTGATAGAACGCAAAGCCGGTGCGACGTCCGATCAAGATCTGCGGCGCGCGCTTCGCCGGAAACAATTCGTCGGCGAGCGGAATCGTCTCGTCGAGGATGTAGTGAAAGATTTTTAGCTTCTCGTTGAACACGAGGAAGAACCGCACGCCCGATTCGTCCATGATCGGGCCGAGGAATTTCTCGTCGGGACCGAGCACGCCCGCCGGCGACCTGACGGCGGATAGATCGTTCAATTCGAACAAGACGCTCTTTTCGCCATAGGTGACGCGGTAGAGTAATCGCTCCACCTTCTCGACCGCGACGCCGTCGTCCTTGCCAAGGACGACATATTGCCGGTTGTCCTCCTTGAGGTGCCATTCGTTCATGTCGACGTAGTAGGCGAAGTTCACCTTGCCTTCGTCGCGCGTCGCGGCCTCGAGCCGGATGTTGCCGGCATAGCGCGAGCCCTGGTGATAAAAATAGAAGTAGTAGTAATTCTCGGTGGGATAAACCTTCACGCGCGAGGGCAACTCGCCCAGCACCCAGGCGAACATCGCCTTGGCATCGCCGACCGGCAGCGCCGCGCGGTTGTTCACGTCCTCGACATAGGATTGGCCGGTATAGAGCTTCGGTTTTTCGGCCGCCGCCGCGGACGGCGCGGCCAGAAGTAGGGCGATCAAAAATCCTGCAATCCGGATTTCGTTCATTGCGGGTCCAGCAATATCGGCGATCAAAGGGGCACTAGCGGTAAAATTCATCGGATTTGCGGCGGGCATGACAACGCGACGCAGCTTTCGTCATGAAAGTCCCAATTCTGCAAAGGCATCGGCGTGGTGCCGGGCCGGATCCTGCGAGAAACAGCAGAAGATAACGCGGCCGGCGGCGCGGCCCGCTTTCGCCTCGCCGATCACGGTCGCAACCGCGATTCGTGCGGCGCGATCGGCGGGGAAGCGATAAATGCCGGTCGAGATCGCGGGAAAGGCGATCGATCCTAGCTTGTGGGCATGGGCGAGCGCCAGCGAATGGCGATAGCAGCCGGCAAGCAGCTCGTCCTCGCGCACGCTTCCGCCATGCCACACGGGGCCGACGGCATGGATCACGTGGCGCGCGGGCAAACGGTAACCGCGCGTGATCTTGGCTTCGCCCGTGGCGCAGCCTTGAAGCGTTCGGCACTCGATGAGGAGATCGGGACCGGCCGCGCGATGGATGGCGCCGTCGACGCCGCCGCCGCCGAGCAGCGAGGTGTTCGCGGCGTTGACGATGGCGTCGACTTCGAGCCGGGTGATATCGCCGATGACGATCTCAAAGCGCGTGCCGTGCGCTTCGGCTACGCGATAAGGCGGTTCCATCCTTCGATTGTAGGAGTGACGCGCGCGGCTCGTCGAGCCTCAGGCGAGCTGCTTTCGCAAGTCGAGCGTGCTCTTGCGACCGAGCGCGGAAAAATGCTTCTTGAGAAAGCCTTCGGCGGCGGCGCGGCCGATGTCGCGCAAGTGCTGGAAGAACGACCATTCGACGTTGAGCTTCGAACTCGGGGTCATCTTGTTCAGCTCCTTGTCGGCGGAAATGCGGTGCAGGAGCATACGGCGATAGCCCGCCTTGCGGGCGAGGCGGCGCAGAAATCCGCTTTCGGCGAGCCGGCTGACGAAGCCGATGGCGCGGAATTCGGAGATCAGCGAGGCGTTGAAGGTGATTTCGTTGATGCGATTCAGAATGTCGCGCGCGGTTTGCGGCGTTTCCTCGCGCTCGACCGGGTTCGTCTGCACCAGAATGATGTCGTCGGAATGAGTGGTGCGGAAAAACGGAAACAATGGCGGGTTGCCGACATAGCCGCCGTCCCAATAGGGCGTGCCGCCGATTTCCACCGCCTTGAACATGAAGGGCAGGCAAGCCGAGGCCATCACCACGTCGGCTGTGATCTCCTCGCGGGTGAAGACCCGCACCTTGCCGGTGCGCACGTTGGTGGCCGAGATGAAGAGCTTGAGCTCGCGGCAGGCGCGCACCGCCTCGAAATCGACATCGCTTTCCAAAAGCGCGCGCAGCGGGTTGATGTTGAAGGGATTGATGTCGTAGGGCGAGACGAAACGGCTGGCCACGTCGAGGGCGAGAAACATCGGATTTTTGTCGAGCGACCAGTTGCCGAACAGCCGGTCCACCATGCCGCGCTGGACCGGGCTCATGCGGCCGTCATGCGACACCGCGCGCCAGAACTTGGCGAGCGCCTCGCGCGCGCCCTGCCGCCCGCCCTTGTGATAGCCGGCGGCAAGCACCACCGCGTTCATCGCGCCGGCGCTGGTGCCGGAAATGCCCTCGAAGGAAAGCCGCTCGTCCTCCAAGAGACGGTCGAGCACGCCCCAAGTAAAGGCGCCATGCGCGCCGCCGCCTTGGAGAGCGAGGTTCACGGTCTTCTTGGCCTTACGAAAAACCATCATCCGAACTATATATTGTGCAGTGCAGCAAAAAGCTATGGCGCGGTTTGGAGCGAGCTTAACGCGCGATATGATGTAACAAGCAAACGCCCATGAGACGCCGATGAATGTTGGCTTTCCAGCCCTCGATCACGACCATAAGCGTTGTGTCGCCGACGCGCTCGCGCGCGCCGAGGAAGCCTGCAACGCGCGCGGGGCGAGGCTCACGCCGCTTCGCCGCCGCGTCTTGCAGACGCTGGCGGAAAGCCATTCGCCGCTCGGCGCCTATGAGATCGTCGAGAAGCTGAAAAAGACGCGGGAGCCGGTCCCGGCGATGTCGGTCTACCGCGCGCTCGATTTTCTTTTGGCCGAAGGCCTCGCCCACCGCATCGAAAGCCAGAACGCGTTTCTGGCCTGCATCCACGGGCACGAGACGGACGATATCGTCCTCTTTCTGTTGTGCGAGCGGTGCAAGCGCGTCGCCGAAGTGACGTCGGGCGCGCTCGGACGCGATCTTTCGCAGGCCGCGCGCGGCGTCGGCTTCAGCGCGCGCGGGCGCGTGTTGGAGGTCAGCGGCCTTTGCAACGCCTGCAAAAAAGCGGACGCACGCGCCTAAAACCGATTCG
Source organism: Xanthobacteraceae bacterium (assembly GCA_041491825.1). Classification (GTDB taxonomy): domain Bacteria; phylum Pseudomonadota; class Alphaproteobacteria; order Rhizobiales; family Xanthobacteraceae; genus Palsa-892. The sequence goes on from JBGPVT010000169.1 coordinate 4,142, forward strand.
AAGGATTCGATAATGAACGAGCCTGTCGTTCCCGCCGAAGCCGTGGCTGCCGGCGCCGCCCCGCGCCAGCATGCGGTGCCGGTGCGGGTGGGCGCGATCGTGGTCGGCGGCGGCGCGCCGGTCGTCGTGCAGTCGATGACCAACACCGACACCGCCGACGCGGAAGCAACCGCGCGGCAAGTCGCGGAGCTTGCGCACGCGGGTTCCGAGCTCGTGCGCATCACGGTCGATCGCGACGAGGCGGCGGCCGCGGTTCCCAGGATCAAGGATCGGCTCGGCCAGATGGGCGTCGACGTGCCGCTGATCGGCGATTTTCATTATATCGGCCATACATTGCTCGCCGATCACCCGGCTTGCGCCGCCTCACTCGATAAATACCGCATCAATCCGGGCAATGTCGGCTTTCGCGAGAAGCGGAACCGGCAATTCTCG
>JBGPVT010000170.1:0-4567 GCA_041491825.1 Xanthobacteraceae bacterium
GGCCTGGAGCAAGTTTTTCCTCAAGCCCGTGCTGTGGGCCGCCTCGCGGTTCGGATGGATCGAATCGGTTCGCGATTCCGAAGTGCGCGACAAGCTCTCGCTGTTCCTGCGCTCGCGCTGGTTCAAGCCGCCGCTCGACGGAGGCGGCATGACGAATTTGATGTACGAGGCGGTGACCTCGATGGGCGCGCCAAAATCGCCGACGGCTTCGCTCCTGCCCTCGGGCCAGGATCTCGACCTCTTCGTCACCGTCACCGACTATCACGGCTATCTGCAGCGCATCCAGATCCACGATCCACCGCTCATCCAGGAGATCGAGCACCGACACATATTGCACTTCCACTACCGGCGACGGCCGGGCGGCGAGGTCGAGAGCGATTTCGAGCTCGACAACGCGCCGGCGCTCGCCTTCGCCGCGCGCGCGACCTCGTCGTTTCCCGGCGCGTTTCCGCCGGCGCAAATCGCCGAGATCGACGATTTGCTCGCGCGGCGCGGCAAGAAATGGCCGGGGCGCGAGGACTTCTTCGTGCGCAATTTCGAGCGCCACATCCGCGCCGATCTCGACCCCGCGACGGCCTGCTTCATCGACGGCGCCGTGCTCAATAACCGCCCCTTCCGCGAGGCGATTTCGGCGATCCACGGCCGTCCCGCCTACCGCGAGGTGGACCGGCGGCTCGTCTATATCGATCCGGATCCGGCGCCGCTCCACATGGCCAAGCACAAGTTGGTGCCCGGATTTTTCATGACCTTGAAGGGGGCGCTCTCCGACATTCCCTCCACCCAGCCGGTCTCCGACGAACTCGGTTTCGTATTCGACTTCAACGCCCAGGTGCGGAGCTTCAAGTCGATCATCGAGGAAGCGCGGCCGCACATCAGCGGACTGGTGACCGACACGATCGCCATTCCGCCCGGCCAGAGGATCGCCGCCGAGGAAATTCGCCGCTGGCGCGAGACGGTGAACTCGCGCGTCGCCCGCGACGCCGGTTTTGCCTACGAAGGCTATGTGCGCCTGAAGCTCGCCTCGGTGCGCGATTTCGTCGGGCGGATCATCCTCACGCTTGCCGGCGCGCCGCCGCGCTCGCCGCGCGCGCGCGCGACCGCCGAGATCATCGATGCCTGGTCGAAAAGCCGCGGCGTCGTCTATCACCGCGCCGAGCACGATGCGCTCTTGCGCGAAACGACGGCGGCTTCGAAGCTTCCGCACTGGGCCGAGTTTTTTCTCGCCTTCGACGTCGATTATCGCAAGCGGCGCCTCAATTTCATGATCGAGGGCCAAAATCGGCTTTACCGCCTGCTCGACGAGGGCCACTTCCCGGGCCTCGAGCCCAGCGTCGTCGACGGGCTCAAGCGCGACTTTTACCGCCTGCTCGACGGGCTGCAGCGCAGCGAAGAAGCAAGATTTTACAGCGTCGAGGCGCATGGCCTCGTGCGCGAGCTGTTCGAGACCGAGCCTTCCGAACAGGAGGCGAAGGATCTCGCGGCCTTCGCGCGCCGTTTCGTCGAATTGCACGGAGAAAAAATCGACCGGCTGGTGGAGACGCTCGGGCGCGAAATCAATCTTGCCACCAGCACCCGCGACCTCGACGAGTTGCTCGCTTCCCTCGACCCCGCCGCCTGGAAGCCGGAGGCATGGCGCGAGGTGCTGGTGAATTTTCTCGGTTTTCCGTTCTGGGACGTGCTCACTTTTTCGGTGGCGACCGCGCGCGACACCGGCGAATTGCACGAGATCCTCGTCGACCGCATCAGCCCGCAGGACGTCAAGACGCTGAAGGAATTCGGCGGAGCCAAGAGCCTGAAGGGTACGGGCTTCGGCCATTTCGCCGCGTTTTTGTCGCGCGCCTATCGCGAGAACGACTATCTGCTCGGGCGCCTGCACGCGATCGACCGGCTGATCGACATCGTGTGCGACGCCGCTTCCGTCGAGCCCGGCGAAATCGACGTGCTCGGCATCAAGAAGCGGGCGTTTCTCCGCGTGCTCGATCTCGAGGAGCAATATCTGACGGGCAGCAAGAGATTGATCACGCGGCTCCGGCGCTCGATCAAGGCGATCGGATGACGCTCAGCCGCGCGGCGGGGGCGGCGCGTAGGTGGGCATGCGGTCGGGAGGAGGAGCCATGCCCGGACCCGGACCCTGCCGCGCACGCGAGGCGACCGGCGGCGGCGGCGGCGGTCCGGTGTCGAGCACCGTGACCACCCGGCGGTTCTGCGACCAGCACGACATATCGTTGCAGGTGGCGACCCGTTTTTCGCGACCGAAGAACACCGTCCGCACGCGCGACGGCTCGATACCCTTCGCGGCGAGATAGCCGCGAACGGCGTCCGCGCGCTGCTTGCTCAGCTTCATATTCTTCTCTTTCGAGCCCTTTTCGTCGCTGTGTCCCTCGATCGTGACCCGGTAGTTCGAATACCGCGCGAGCCATTCGCCCTGCTTGTCGAGGGTGGTGAGCGAGATCGGTATAAGCTCGGCGGAATTTTCGTTGAAGAAGATGCGATCGCCGACGTTGAGGAAAAAATCCTGCGTCGAGCCGGGCGGCACCGAGGCGACAGGCGGAACCTGGACGGCGGGCGGCTCGACCTTGTTTTCCGCGCAGGCGGCGGCGAGCAACATGCAAGCGACGATGGCCGCGGGTTTGGCGCAACCGGCGATCCACATGGCCTCTTCCTCCCACCTCGTACTTTTTTCAGGCGGCCAGGCAATCAATGTTACCTTCGATAATACTCCTTATACCAGTCCACGAAAGCGCCGACCCCGGCCTCGATCGCGGTCGCCGGCCTATAGTCCGTAAGCTTTTGCAAGAGATCGGCGCTGGCGAATGTGGCGCGAACGTCGCCGGGCTGCATCGGCAGCATGTTCTTCTTGGCTTCTCGGCCGAGCTTCTTCTCGATCGCGGCGATGAAATCGAGGAGATCGACCGGCTGGCCGCGGCCGATATTGACGACACGGAAGGGCGCGGCGGGACTGAGGGAATCGATCCCGTCGGTGAGATGCGCGCTCTCGCGCGCGGGCGCGAGCGGAACGAGGCGGACGATCGCCTCGACGAGGTCGTCGATATAGGTGAAGTCGCGCGACATGTTGCCCTCGCCGTAAATATCGATGGCGCGGTCGGCGAGCATGGCATCGACGAACTTGAAGAGCGCCATGTCCGGCCGGCCCCAGGGGCCGTAAACGGTGAAGAAACGGACCGCCGTCGCCGGCAGCTCGAAGAGATGCGCGTAGCTGTGCAGCATCAGCTCGCACGCCTTTTTCGTCGCGGCATAGAGCGAAAGCTGGTGATCGCTGCGATCAGTCTCCTTGAACGGGGTTTCGACATTGGCGCCGTAAACGGAGCTGGTGGAGGCGAAGATGAAATGCCGCGGCTTGTGGCGGCGCGCGAGCTCGAGAAGGTTGAAGGTGCCGACGAGGTTCGAGCCCACATAGGCGCGCGGATTTTCCAGGCTGTAGCGCACGCCCGCCTGTGCCGCGAGATGGACGATGACATTGGGCTTCGCCTCGGCGACGACGGCGGCAAGCCGCGCCTCGTCCTCGAGCATCAAGGTATGCGCGGTGAAGCGATTGGACCGCGCGAGCAGCGCGTGCCGCGCCTTCTTCAGCTCGACGTCATAATAGGGCGTCATCCCATCGACGCCCTGTACGACGTGGCCGTCGGCCAACAGGCGGCGCGCGAGATGGAAGCCGATGAAGCCGGCGGTGCCGGTGACGAGAAAGCGCATGGGATAAGTCGATTGCCTTTGCCGTCACCTTATATCGTGTTCTTCCCCGCCGCGTCTCATCGCGCCGAAAGCGGGTCGGCAGAGGCGGCGTCGAGAATGCGCAGCTGCACCCGCTCCTGTCCCTGCCAGCGGTCGATGGATAGGCAGCCCGCGACATGCATGGTCTGGCCGCGCGCGGCGAGAAGCGCCTCGCCCAGCGGACGATTGAGGGAGCGGAAGGCGATGGCGTTGAGCGCGCCGCCGTCGCCGGAGCGCAGCCGCACCCGCACATGCGCGTTGCCGACCGGGTCGGCATAGGCGATGCCGTGCGAGGGAAAAGCGAAAACCGGCTCCGGATTGCCCGAGCCGAAGGGGCCGGCGCGCTCGACGGTCTCGATCAGCGCCGCCGTCGCGGCGCGCGCCGTGATCGCGGCGTCGATGACGAGGCTGTCGGCCGCCCGCGCGGATGCGACCGGCTCGCTCAAATGCCGCTCCAGAAACGCCCGCAGCGCGCCGAGCTTGTCGCGCGAGACCGTGAGGCCCGCCGCCATCGCGTGGCCGCCGCCCTTGATGAGCAAGCCCTCCACGAGGGCGCTCCGCACCGCGAGCCCCAGGTCGACGCCGGGGATCGAGCGAGCGGAGCCGGTGCCGGTTTCGCCAAGCATGGCGATGGCAAAGGCCGGACGGCCAAAGCGTTCCTTCAGCCGCGCGGCGACGAGGCCGACGACGCCGGGATGCCAGCCGTCGCCCGAGGCGACCACGACGGCGCCCCGCTCTTCCAAGCCGAGGGCGGCGAACGCCTCGGCTTCGGCGACTTCGAGCGTCGCCTTTTCGACCGCCTGCCGGTCGCGGTTCAGTTGATCGAGCTCGTTGGCAA
>JBGPVT010000171.1:0-4532 GCA_041491825.1 Xanthobacteraceae bacterium
CTCGATTCGCTTTCGGCCGGATGCCGGGTGACGAACCTTGCGTCCCGCCGCGTCATCGAGAAGTGCGGCTTCCAGTGGACCGGGGCCGTCCTCTTCCGCGTGCGCGCGCTCGGGGCCTCGGTGCCCGCCGACCGCTTCCGGCTCGAGCGGAAGATCTGGGCCTCGCTCCGCGCCTGGGGCAAGAGCGGCCTGCCGAAGATCGCGGCCGAGAAGAAAAAGGGCGGGCGATGAAGGCCGATCATTGTCATCCCGGGCGAGTACCGATCTCGGGTTTACCCGAGATCGGCATCAAAACCGTAAGTCGGCTTAGCCGACTTACGTGCACGAGACCCGGGATCCAGAATCAATGCCGCTCGTTGTTCGCTCGAACGGAAATGTCGGCGATTCTGGGTCCCGGACAGCCGCTTTCGCGGCTTCCGGGACGACGCGAATTATCCGGGCGCCTACCTCTCCCCGCGTGCGGGAGAGATCACCCTTCGAGGCCCGCGCTTGCGCGCGGGCACCTCAGGGTGACGAGGTTTTTATTTCAGCGTCATCCTGAGGTGCGAGGCGAAGCCGAGCCTCGAAGGATGATGCGAGAAAGGAAGCCAATATTCGTCGTGCCGGAGGCCGCGTACAATCCTCAATCGGCTGGCGGCGGCAGTGCTTCGCCCTCGCCCGCCGCGACGATGATCGCCGCCCGTGGCACACGCACCGTTCTGGACGCTCCAGGGATGTTGTATGACAAGCCCATGTTCGATGCCGCAAACAACTTATGTCGTCATCCCGGCCGAGCGCGCAGCGCGAGAGCCGGGATCCAGAATCACCGCTGCCTATTCTTACGCTGTGATTCTAGATCCCGGACAGCCTCGCCACGCAAGTCGGCTATAGCCGACTTGCGCACACGTTCTTGTGCCGATCTCGGGCAAGCCCGAGATCGGTGCTCGGCTTCCGGGATGACGGGGAACGGCATTGCCTTCGCGGATCCGATCCGATGAAATTCCTCGATGAAGCCAAGGTCTATGTGAAATCCGGCGCCGGCGGCAACGGCTGCATTTCCTTCCGGCGCGAGAAATTCATCGAATATGGCGGGCCGGATGGCGGCGACGGCGGCCGCGGCGGCGACGTCGTGATCGAATGCGTCGACGGCCTCAACACCCTCATCGACTACCGCTATCAGCAGCACTTCAAGGCGCAAAAGGGCGGCAACGGCATGGGCGCCAACCGCTCCGGCGCCAACGGCGCCGACGCCGTGCTGAAAGTGCCCGCCGGCACCGAGGTGCTGGACGAGGACAGCGGCGCCGAGCTTGCCGAACTGCTGCACGCCGGCGATCGCGTCGTGTTGATGAAGGGCGGCAATGGCGGCTTCGGCAACACGCATTTCAAGTCGTCGATCAATCGCTCGCCGCGCCGCGCCAATCCCGGCCAGCCGGCCGAGGAGCGCACCATTCGCCTCCGCCTGAAGCTGATCGCCGACGCGGGCTTGGTGGGCCTGCCGAACGCGGGAAAATCGACGTTTCTTGCCGCCGTCACCGCGGCGAAGCCGAAGATCGCCGATTATCCGTTCACGACGCTGCATCCGCAGCTCGGCGTCGTGCGCGCCGACGGGCGCGAATTCGTGCTCGCCGACATTCCCGGCCTGATCGAGGGCGCGCATGAGGGCACCGGCCTCGGCGACCGCTTCCTCGGCCATGTCGAGCGTTGCGGCGCGCTGTTGCATCTCATCGATGTCACCGGCGAGGACGCGGGTCTCGCCTGGAAGACCGTGCGGGCGGAGCTGAAAGCCTACGGCAACAAGCTCGACAAGAAGCCGGAGATCGTGGCGCTCTCCAAGGCCGACGCCGCGACGCCCGCGATGCTGAAGGCGCAGAAGGCGAGCCTCAAGCGCGCCTGCCGCAAGGAGCCCTTGGTGATCTCGGCGCATTCCGGCAAGGGCGTGAAGGAAGTGCTGCGCGCGCTTTACGCTCTTGTCGAAAAGCGCCGCGGCAAGCCTTTGAGAGAAGAAGGAGCCAGACCGTGGCGGCCGTGACGCCCAAGTTAGAGAGCTTCCGCCGCGTCGTCGTCAAGGTCGGCTCCTCGCTTCTCGTCGACAGCAAAGCCGGAACCGTGAACGCCGATTGGCTGCGGGCGCTCGCCGCCGACCTCTCCGATTTCGCGACGCGCGGCGCTTCGGTGCTCGTCGTCTCCTCGGGCGCGATCGCCTTGGGGCGGACGGTGGTGAAGCTTCCGAGCGGTCCGCTCAAGCTGGAAGAAAGCCAGGCGGCGGCGGCCGTCGGCCAGATCGCGCTCGCCCGCGTCTGGGCGGAGATGCTCGCCGATGTCGATCTCACCGCCGGGCAAATTCTGTTGACGCTCGGCGACACCGAGGAGCGGCGGCGCTATCTCAACGCGCGCGAAACCATCGGCAAATTGCTCGAACTCGGCGCCGTCCCCGTCATCAACGAGAACGACACGGTGGCGACGACGGAAATCCGCTACGGCGACAACGACCGGCTGGCCGCCCGCGTCGCCACCATGATGAGCGCGGACCTGCTGATTTTGCTCTCGGATATCGACGGGCTTTATTCCGCGTCTCCCCACGAAAACCCTTCGGCGCAGTTGATTCCGCTCGTGCCCCACGTCACCGCCGAGATCGAGGCGATGGCGGGCGCGCCGGGCTCGGAGCTCGCGCGCGGCGGCATGCGGACGAAGATCGAAGCGGCGAAGATCGCGACCGCCGCCGGCACCCACATGGTGATTGCGTCCGGCCGCAAGCTCCACCCCGTGCGCGCGATCGCCGAGGGCGCGCCCTGCACCTGGTTCCTCACCCCCGCCAATCCCGTCACCGCGCGAAAAAAATGGATCGCGGGGGCGCTCGAGCCCAAAGGCGCGATCCACGTCGATGCCGGCGCGGTCGCCGCGCTCCGGCGGGGAAAAAGCCTTTTGCCCGCCGGCGTGGTCAGAATTACAGGCGCCTTCGCGCGCGGCGATGCGGTGCTCGTGCGCGGTCCCGACGGCGCCGAGCTCGGCCGCGGCCTCGTCGCCTATGACAGCGCCGACGCCGAACGGCTCGTCGGCCAGAACAGCAAGCGCATCGAGGCGATTTTGGGCTATCGTGGGCGCTCCGAAATGATCCACCGCGATGATCTCGCACTGGCGGGGGAATAAGTCCGGAGAATGAGCATGGAAGCGCGGCTGGAGGCGATCGAGACTGGCGGCGATATCGCGCACTTGATGCGCGACATCGGCACGCGCGCCCGCGCCGCCGCCCGCTTGCTCGCGCTCGCCGAGCCCGCGCGGAAAACCTTGGCGCTGCTCGCCGCCGCCACCGCCGTGCGCGAAGGCGCGCGGGCGATCCTGCAAGCCAATGCCGAGGACATCGACGGCGCGCGGCGTGAAAACGCGACGCCCGCTTTCATCGACCGGCTGATGCTCGACGAGAAGCGCGTGGCCGCCATGGCCGACGGCATCGAGTCCGTCGCCGCCGTGCCCGACCCTGTAGGACAAGTGATCGCGAGCTGGCAGCGGCCGAACGGGCTGAAAATCGAGCGGGTGCGGACGCCCCTCGGCGTCGTCGCGGTCGTCTATGAGAGCCGCCCGAACGTCACCGCCGACGCGGGCGCCTTGTCGATCAAGGCCGGCAACGCCGTGATTCTGCGCGGCGGCTCGGAAAGCTTCCGCTCGGCGCGCGCGATTCATGCCGCCATGGTGCAGGGCCTCGTGCGCGAGGGATTGCCCGCCGACGCGCTCCAGCTCGTGCCGACGCGCGACCGCGCGGCGGTGGGTTTTTTATTGGCGGGTCTCGACGGCATGGTCGACGTCGTGGTGCCGCGCGGCGGCAAGAGCCTCGTCGGCCGCGTGCAGGCGGAGGCGCGCGTTCCCGTCTTCGCGCATCTCGAAGGCGTCTGCCACGTCTACGTGCATGCGCCCGCCGATTTGGAGATGGCGAAGAAGATCGTGCTGAACGCCAAGATGCGGCGGACGGGCGTCTGCGGCGCCGCCGAGACCTTGCTCGTCGACAAAAAACTCGCCGCCTCGCACCTGAAGCCGCTGGTGGCGATGCTGATCGAGGCCGGCTGCGAGGTGCGCGGCGACGAGGCGGCGCGCAAAGCGGATGCGCGCGCGCTGCCCGCGAGCGCCGAGGATTGGTCGACCGAATATCTCGACGCCATCATCACCGTCGGCGTCGTCGACGGGCTTGCCGCCGCGATCGCCCATATCGACCGCTACGGCTCGCACCACACCGATTCGATCGTCACCGACGACCGCGCGGCCGCCGAGACCTTTCTCAAGGAAGTGGATTCCGCGATCGTGCTCCACAACGCCTCGACCCAGTTCGCCGACGGCGGCGAATTCGGCTTCGGCGGCGAAATCGGCATCGCCACCGGCCGCCTGCACGCGCGCGGGCCCGTCGGCGCCGAGCAATTGACCTCGTTCAAGTATCGCATCCACGGCAGCGGACAAACCCGGCCCGGATGAAATCCCGCAAGCGGAAGCAAAAACCCGCCCGCCGCCAGCGCGGCGCCGTTCGCGAGCGCTCCCCGGTTCGCGGGCGCGGGGCCATTCGCAAGCGC
>JBGPVT010000172.1:0-4520 GCA_041491825.1 Xanthobacteraceae bacterium
GCGAGATAGCCGCCGGTATCGAAGAACAGAAAGGGGAATCCGTTCCACAGCGCAGGAATAAGTAGCAAGAAGACCGCCGCGGCTGTGGCGCCGAGGCGAAAAACCAGTCTCATGACCATGGCAGGGGTCCCAATACGGAATGAGACTGCGCTCGTTCGCTAGAATGAGTCGAGCAATATTGGCCATGTTCACTGCGTCCGTTTTTTTTCGAACGCGCTATGGGCCAGTTTTTTTGACCTTATTTTACACTGCAGTGATGCACTATATTTTTATTAGCAAAATATTTCGTTTTATTTTTCTAAATCACATGCTATATACGAGTTATGCACTAATAACACAATTATACAGTTAAATAGGGGCTCCACGATGTCCACAGCAACAAAATCCCTCGATCGGCTGCGCGAAAGCCGCCTGGTTCTGAGCGAGGATTGGCTATCGGTCGGCATCGGTCTCGCCGTCTTCCTGCTGGCGCTGGCCGGGCTCGCCGGCACCGACTTCCTCGGCTGGGTGGTCACCACCTCGGTGTGGACGGATCCCGCCAAGGCGCTGGCGCCGGCTTCCAAGCTTTATGCCGACCTCGGCGGCACTGGCGCGCTGGTCGCGACCTATCTTGCGCTGCTCGCGGTGCTCACGCTCGCGGCGGTGACGCTCAAAGCCAACGTCGCACGCTTCGCGGTCACTTTCAGCGTGGTGTTCGCGCTCGCCTATGCGAGCTGGATCGCCGGCAGCTACGCTTATCTTGCCGTCGTCACGCCCGCAGATTTGCAGAAATTCGGGATTCCCTGGTCGCTCAAGCTCACCAATGAAGGCGGCTTCATCGTCGCACTTCTCGCCGGCATCGTCATCGCCAATTTCTTTCCGCGCTTCGCCGAATGGCTGCAGGAGGCAATCCGGCCCGAGCTCTACATCAAGATCGCGATCGTGATCCTCGGCGGCTTCCTCGCCGTCACTTTCGCTTCGCGGCTGAATCTGGCGACGTCGCTGGTGCTCCGCGGCATCGCGGCGATCGTCGAGGCCTATCTGATCTATTGGGCCGTCGTCTATTTCGTCGCCCGCCAATGGTTTGGCTTCAGCCGCGAATGGTCGGCGCCGCTTGCCTCCGGCATCTCGATCTGCGGCGTCGCTGCCGCGATCGCGACCGGCGGCGCCATCCGCGCGCGGCCGGCGGTGCCCGTCCTTGTCTCTTCGCTCGTGGTGATCTTCGCCGTGGTCGAAGTCCTGATCCTGCCGTGGATCGCGACCGCGTTCCTCTCGCACGAGCCGCTCGTCGCCGCGGCCTGGATGGGGCTCGCGGTCAAGACCGACGGTGCCGCCATTGCTGGCGGCGGCATCACGGAAGCGCTCATTCTTTCCAAGAACGCCGCCGAAGGCATCCACTATCAGCCGGGCTGGATCCTGGGCACGACGGCAGCGGTGAAGATCTTTATCGACATCTTCATCGGCATCTGGGCGTTTTTGCTCGCCTATATCTGGACGAACCACATCAACGTCACGCGCGACAAGGCGAAGGCCAGCGAAATCTGGCAGCGCTTTCCGAAGTTCATCATCGGCTTCGTGGTGACGTTCGCGATCGGGCTCGCGATCGCGCTCACGAGTTCGCCGGCGACGCTCGCGAAGCTCACGCCCGCGATCGGGGAAGCCAATCATTTCCGCGTGATCTTTTTCATCCTGACCTTCTTCTCGATCGGAGTGCTGTCGAACTTCCGCAAGCTCTGGCAGGACGGCTTCGGCAAACTCGCCGCGGTCTATTTCGTGAGCCTGTTCGGCTTCGTAATCTGGGTCGGGCTCCTGATCTCGTGGATCTTCTTCAGCGGCGTGAAACCGCCGCTCGCGACCTGAACCCTTCGGAGGCAAGACCCATGTCGAAAATCGACGTTCAAAAGGAACTCGAAAAAGCCCATGCCGAACCGCTGTTGCCGATCGAAAAGCAATTGATCGGCTGGAGCCTCGGGATCGGCGTCACGCTTCTCGTGATCCTCGCGCTGTTCAATCACCTCTTCCCGACGGGCGCGTGAATGCTCGCCGGGCGCGCTGGACCCGCGCGCTCAGCATTTTGACGGCATTCAGCGCATGGCTTCGCGGAAGCGCGCGATCGGCGCGGAATTGCGAATGAGCGTCATCGGGATCGAAAAGTGGCCGCGGTCCCACACGAACCGGTTTTCGCCCGGCACCTTCCAGCCGTCGATCAAGGAAAGCGCGCTCGGAAACGGCGTCACGATGTCGCGGCGGCCGAGCACGGTGACGATCCTGTCCGGCGCCACCGCCGGCTCTGGGCGTGGATCGAGGATCGCGGCGTAGCTGTCGACCGCTTCCACCGTCCAGCCTTTTCTTTCCGCTTCCTCGGCGCCGCCGACGATACGCGTGATTTCGCCGTGCTGGGCGGCTTCCGCCATGCGCCCGCAATGGGTGATGAGGAAAAGCCCGTCGGGCCGCAGGCGCTCCGGCCACTCGCGGGCGCGGTCGGCCGCGAGCTGCGCCATCTGCGCGCCGAGGCTCGTGCCGCCGAAGGCAAGCGCGCCGCGCGAGGTCTGGCGCGACCAGTCGGCGAGCACGGCCCATTCCTGCAGCGCTCCCAATACGGCGTCGAGAAGCCCCATGGGGTGGGTCGCGATCAGCCGCTCGCCGCCGAAATAACCGGCGGGCGCCCGCCGCCCGTGCCAGGGCGCCTCGGGCCGGATGACGCGAAAGCCCGCCTTGCAGAGCGTGTCCGCCTCGTCGATGAGCCCGCGCCAATGGTCGAACTCGACGCAGATGCCGTGGCCGAAAATGATCGTGGGCGCATCGGCGTCGCCTCGCGGCTCATGCACGCGGGCGTAGACCGTGTCGCCGAGGCGCGGCGACGGGCTCTTGAAGCGCAGCCAATAGTCGGCGCCGGCGATGCCGGGGATCGCGCGCGAGACTTCGATTTCCGGCATCGGATCGGGGGCTGTCACGAAGGGCGCGAGATCGCGGCGTGCTTCGCTATAGACGGCGGCGACCTCGGCCGGTGTCGCGGTCTCGATCCGCGCCCGCGGAACTCCGCGATCGAGCAGGAATAAAAAGAACCGCCGTGCGGCGTTATAGGCATTGCGGCTGCCGAGGCGGGCCGCTTCGACGGCGCTCCGGTAATTCGGCGAGCTTTCCTCGGGACCGAAGAAGACGCGCTGCCATTCCGCCTCCAGCGCCTGCGCCCGCACGCGTGCGCGATCGCAACGCGCAAGCACTGCCTCGAGACGCGCGCCATGTTCGAGCCGGCGCCGCATCGGCACCGCCTCCCAAAAGCGCTCGGCGGAACCGTCGGCGAGCTCCGCCGCCGCCCACAGGCGCGAGGCCGGAAAATAAAAGCGCCGCAAAATCCACGCGCTGAAGCCGTCGAACCAGGGCCAGGCGAGCGCATAGCCGGCGAAGCTTCGCCGAAAGCGCTCGGCGGCAAGGCCCGGGTAGCGGCGTTCATCCCGGACCTCTGCTTCGCTGATCGCCGGGTTTGCGGGGGATTCGGCCGATGTCATCGTCTTCCTTTGATCCGCTCTTCGCATCCGGCCTTGCGGATTGGCCGGGCGCGGGTGGTAGTCTAGTGCCCCGAACCCGAAGTTCGCACACACCGTGCCGCAAGAGCAGTTGCGAACTTCGGGTTCAAAAGGGGCACTAGAACTATAGAGTCGCTAGTGTCCCTTTGATTCCGAAGTTCGTATGAGAGCGTGCCGCGAGGGCTTAGGAACTTCGGAATTGGGACACTAGCCTCATTTAGACGGGTGGGCCGCGATGTCGTCAACCGTAACGCTGCCGCTTTGGATCGTCGTCTTCCTTTCGGCGTTTGCGATTGTCGCGGCGCTCGATCGCCTGTTGGTGCCGAGTGTGCGCTGGGCGCTCCGAAGGCGGGCCAACCGCGCCATCAACGAGATGAACACCCGGCTCCGGCTGCAAATCCGGCCGTTCAAGCTCACCAAGCGCCAGGTGCTGATCGACCAACTGGTCTACGACCCCGAGGTCCTGCACGCGGTCGAGCAATACGCCAAGGAGCATAACGTGCCGCGCGAAGTGGCGGCCGCCAGGGTGAAACGCTACGCGCGCGAGATCGTACCTTCGTTCAGCGCCTACGCCTATTTCGGCATCGGCGCGCGGCTCGCAAGAATCCTTTCCGAAAGCCTTTATCGTGTGCGCATCGGTTACCGAAACGACGAGGCCTTCGCGCGCATGGCGCCGGATTCCTCGGTCGTCGCCGTCATCAATCATCGCTCCAACATGGATTACGTGCTGGTGACCTATGTGGCCGCCACCGCGTCGGCATTGAGCTACGCCGTCGGCGAATGGGCGCAGATCTTCGGTCTCCGCGAGTTGATCCGCTCGATGGGCGCCTATTTTATCCGCCGCGATTCCCGTGACGCGCTCTACCGCAAGGTGCTCGCGCGCTACGTCCATATGGCGACGAGCGCCGGCGTCGTGCAGGCGGTGTTTCCCGAAGGCGGCTTGAGCCGCGACGGCCGCTTGCGCCCGCCGAAACTTGGTCTCTTGAGCTACATGGTTTCCGGCTTCGATCCGCA
>JBGPVT010000173.1:0-4500 GCA_041491825.1 Xanthobacteraceae bacterium
AAGCGTTTAGCCGCCGTGAGTAGCAGCAAAGAAGTCGTCCGGGAACTTGCCCCCACGGGCAAACTCCGCGTGGGCATCAATTTCGGCAACATCGTGCTGGTGCAGGGAACGTGGGACGCACCGCGCGGCATCACGCCGGATCTGTCGCGTGAACTCGGCAAGCGCCTCGGCGTGCCGGTCGAATTCATTCCCTTCGATGCCGCCGGAAAGACGTTCGAGGCGCTGAAGGCCGGCAAGCTCGACATCATCTTTCTCGCGATCGAACCGGTCCGCGCCGCCGAGGTCGAATTCACCGCGCCCTACGTCCTCATCGAAGGCGTCTATTTGGTTCCGAAGGATTCGCCGCTGAAGACGGTCGCCGATGTCGATCGCGAGGGCGTCCGCATCGGCGTCAATAAGGATTCCGCCTACGACCTGTTTCTGACCCGCACGCTCAAACACGCGAAACTTCACCGCGCCGAGAACGGCGTCGATCTCTTCCTCAAGGACAAGCTGGAGGCCGCCGCCGGCGTGAAACAGCCTCTGGCCGCGTTCGCGAAGACCCATCCGGGCGTGCGGGTGATGGACGGGCGCTTCATGGAAATCCGGCAGGCGATGGGCACGCCCAAGGGCCGCGTGGCGGGCGCGCGTTATCTCCGGGCTTTCATCGAGGAGATGAAAGCGAGCGGCTTCGTCGCCGATGCGCTGAAGCGCAGCAACCAACCCGACGCCGCCGTGGCGCCGGCGGAATAGGCTTTCAGTCGCTGCCGGGATCGCCGACGAGCTTCGCCGCCGCTATCCCCGCGAGCGCCGCGATTTCGTCGTTGTCGGAGATGTCGCCGGAAACGCCCACGGCGCCGATGATCTTCCCGGATTGATCCTTGACCAGCACCCCGCCCGCGACCGGGATCAGGTTTCCGACGGCGTGCGTCACCGCCGCGATGAAATGCGGGCGCTCCACCGCCATCTTGCCGAGCGTGCGCGAGGGAACGCCCATCGCGATCGCGCCATAGGCTTTTCCTTCCGCGACCGCGGCGCGCTCGAGGCTCGTGCCGTTCTCGGCCGCGAACGCCCGCAACGCGCCGCGCGCATCGAGGACCGCGACCGCGAGCGGCTTCATCTTCTTCTCGCGCGCCTTCGCGAGCGCCGCCGTCACGATGGTTTGCGCGATTTCAAGCGTGAGTTCGGACATTTTCTCTCCTCGGCTTATCGGCCCTCGGCAGTATCAGCCAGCGGCGCTTGTCGCGCATCAAGGTTTCTTCTCGACCACCGAGACCGACGGATCGAGCCAAAATGCCCAAATCGCCGAGCCCACAACGAGGAGGCTCGCCGCGACGACAAACGGCGCCTGCCACGATCCGAACTGGACCAGGAAGCCGAAAACGATCGGCGACAGCGCGCCGCCGATGTTCCCCGCCATGTTCATCATCCCGGATACCGTCCCCGAATGCTCGCCGCCCATGTCCATGGGCACCGCCCAGGAAGGCCCGATCGTGCATTCCAGGAAGAACATCGCACCGGTCAGGCAATAGACGGCCGTATAGGCGTCTTCGGCGTACGCCGCCGGCACGATGAACGCGGCACAGCCCAGCATGCCGACGATCGCCACCACGCGGCGGGCGAATTTAATGTTGCCTGTTTTTGCCATCAGCCAGTCGGTGGCAAGCCCCCCGACGGTGTCGCCGACGACGCCGGCCCACAGCGGCAACGACCCGAGGAAGCCGACCTTGAGCAAGGTGAAGCCTCTGGCGTCCACCAGATAAGACGGCAGCCAGCTCAAGAAGATCCACAGACAATAAACATAGGTGAAGTAGGCGCACATGATCGCCCACATGTTGGGCGAGCGCAACAGCGTTCCCCACGGCACGCTGGGTTTGACTGCCTGGCTTACCTTGCCGGCTCCCCCGCGAATGCGCGCGAGCTCCGCCTCGTTCACCATCGCGTGCTCTTCCGGCAGATTGCGATAGGCGAAGTACCACCACACGGACCAGACGATGCCGATGGCGCCGCAGAAATAGAAGACCGCCTGCCAGTTGAACGCCGTCATGATGAGGACGACGATCGGCGGGGCGATGGCGGCCCCGAGCCGGCTCGCGCTATGGGTGATCCCCTGCACAAAGCCGCGTTCTTGCTTCGGATACCAGTTCTGCATCGCCCGCGTCGCCACCGGAAACGCGCCGGCTTCGCCGATGCCGAACAGGAAACGAACGACGATGAACGAGGTCGCGCTGAAGGCCGCCGCTGTCACCGCCGTCATGATCGACCAGTAGGTGACGATGATCGTCAATACGCTCCGCGCGCCGAAGCGGTCGCCGAGCCAGCCGCCGGGAACCTGAAAGGCGGCATAGGCCCAGACGAAGGCGCTGAAGATGAAGCCCATCGTGACTTTGTCGAAGCCGAATTCCTTGCTGATGACGGGCGCCGCGGTCGAGATATTCACGCGGTCGAGATAGGTGATGAGGTACATCAAGCAGATCAGCACCAGGATGTACCAGCGGCCCTTGCTCGGACGTGTTTTTTGCGGTTCCATGCAGCCCTCCCCTTCTATCCAGGTCCCCCGAGACCTGCCGTGAACTTGCTGTTCAACCGGTAGAGTGCCCATTTGCCGCGCGCCGGACAAGCCCACATCGTCTCGATGGGCTTCTCGCGCCCGGCTTCAGCGCCCCACGGCCCGATTGATCTTACTGCGGTGGATTCACTTCGCGTCGCAGCATGAAACGCTGGATCTTGCCGGTCGCCGTTTTCGGAAGACCGTCCACGAATTCGATCCAGCGCGGATACTTCCATGGGCCGATCGTGCGCTTCACGTGGACTTTGAGTTCGTCATGCAGCGCACGTCCCGGCGCGCTCCCGCGCCGGTCTTTCAGCACGACGAAGGCCTTCGGTTTGATCAGGCCGTTCTCATCCTCGGCCGGGACGACCGCCGCTTCAAGCACGCAGGGATGGGCAACCAGCGCGGCTTCCACCTCGAACGGGGATACCCAGATGCCGCTCACCTTGAACATGTCATCGGTGCGGCCGCAGTAGATGTAGACGCCGTCGGCACGCCGCAGATATTTGTCGCCCGTCCACGTCCATTCGCCTTCGAAGATCCGACGGGTTTTTTCGCGCTGGTGCCAATATCCGGCGGCCGCCGAATCGCCGCGCACCTTGAGTTCGCCGATCGTGTCGTCCGCAACTTCGCAACCGCTCTCATCGACGAGTTTCAGCTGATAGCCCTTTACCGGCACACCCGACGTTCCGTATTCGACCGCATGCGGAAGATTCGTCAGAAAGAGATGGCCCATTTCGCTCGAACCGACGCCGTTCACGATATCGAGCCCGAAGCGCCGCTTCCAAGCGATGCCGATATCGGGCGGCAACGGCTCCCCGGCCGAGAAGCAAAGCCGCAACCGGTCCGAGCCGCTTTCCCGCGTGCACTCGGGATCGGCGAGGATCGCCGCATAGAGCGTGGGAACGGCAAAAAACATCGTGGGCCGATAACTCCGCAGCGTCTCGAAAACGGTCTGCGGGGTCGGCCGCTCGGGGTAGAACACCGAAGTCGCGCCGACCGACATCGGGCAGAAGATTGCATTGGCAAGTCCGTAGGCGAAGAACAGCTTCGCCGCCGAAAATACAATGTCGTCCTCGCGGATTCCGATGCGGTCTTGGCCTGCCATCCGCGCCATGAACATGGGGGTCGAATGCACATGCATGACGCCCTTGGGCGGCCCCGTGGTGCCGGACGAATAGAGCCAGAAGGCGACCTCGTCGGCGCAGGTTCTCGCCGGTGCCGATCCTTCGTTCTCGGCGGCTAGAAGCGATTCCAACCGCGGCACCGAATCCGGACCGCCGCCCACGACGACGAGGGTCTTCAAGGTCGGAATGTCGCGGGTTGCTTGCTGCAATAGCGGAAGCAGCGCCGTCGAGACGAACACGGCCTTCGCGCGCGAGTCCTCGAGCAAGTAATGGTATTGATCGCCGGTCAGCCGCGTATTGAGCAGCACCGGCACGACGCCGGCGCGGATGGCGCCCCAAAACAGCACCGGAAAATCGACCGTATCGAGAAGAACGAGGGCAATTCGGTCTTCCGGTTCGATGCCCATGCGGGAGAGCATCGCGCCGATGCGGGCAACCGAATCGCGCAATTCTCCGTAGGTGATGTTTCGCGCCGGATCGCTGAGGACGGTCTTGTGGCCCCTGCCTTCGGCGACGTTGCGATCCACGAAATCGACGGCGGCATTATAATCGCGGAGGGTAGTCATTCGTTCGCCCGGCCAAAAAAAACGCTGTCTCAATCTAGGCGAGCACGAACGTCGGTCCTTGATTTAGATCAGGTTTTGCCGGTCGGAGACACGCCTTGCGGCAGCGCCCGTGCCGCAATTGATCGAAGAAACCCTGCAATTTACCAGCCGGGAAGACCCAATCGGAACCGGCGACTTGCCGGCCATGACTTGATTTAGATCATTGAGGCAAAGCGGCAAACGAGGCCAGTTATTGGGTCCGCGCAACCATCCTTCGCATCCCATGAGGGGATGAAAG
>JBGPVT010000174.1:0-4485 GCA_041491825.1 Xanthobacteraceae bacterium
AAACGATTTCATTTGATATGAATCAATGACTGGAACGCTGTAGGGGGTGCAGTTTTATTTTTATCGGAGCGAGCTAAGACGCTCACTCGGGTCGGGGCGAAATCGGGAAGGAGATCCCAAATGAAAAAACCGATTTCATGTGCGATCGTAGTGACGGTTTCTGCCCTAACGGCGCTGAGCAATGTTGAAACAACTTGGGCCGGTCCGTTGCCCCTCGGTACGGCAGGCTTGAAAACGGCGGCGGCGAGCGACATCGTTGACGTCCGTTATCGTCGCCATCATCGTCGGTATTATCGTCGCAATGAAGCGATTGCCGCCGGCATCGTGTTCGGTCTGCTCAGCGCAACGATTGCGAGTCGATACTATGACGATTATGACGAACCCTATTATTATTCTTATCCGTCCTACGGATACTATGGCGGCGGCGGGCATTATCGTTCGCACTATGGGGGGCATTATCGACACCAGGGGCGACACATCGGTGCTCACCGCGCGGGGCACCACCGTCGGCACTAACTAAACAGAACCGTCCGCGACGGTCGTGGCCGACGGATTGCGGTGGCCGCGCCCCGGAAGTCAGCCGAACGCTCGCAACAGTGCGACCCCACCCCCCACAACCTGAAGCAGCCTGAAAGCACCCAACCATGAAGCTCGTGATCGCCGTCATCAAACCTTTCAAGCTCGAGGATGTTCGGGACGCGCTGACGGCCATGGGCGTCGAGGGTCTGACCGTGGCCGAGGTCAAGGGATACGGACGGCAAAAAGGTCATACCGAATTCTATCGCGGCGCCGAATATGCCGTGCATTTTCTGCCCAAGCTCAAAATCGAAGTCGTCGTTCCGAGCGACCGGGCCGAGAAAGTGGTCGAGGCGATTCGCACGAGCGCCCTGACCGGGCAAATCGGCGACGGAAAGATTTTCGTAATCGGGGTTGAAAAGGCGGTGCGTATTCGCACGGGGGAAGCCGACGACAACGCGCTGTAAACGAGGCATTGGGGGGATCATGAGACGGACGACGGTTTGGAGCCGCCTGATTATTATTGCGGCTTTCGCGTTTGTGTCGGCCATCACGCCAGCCCTTGCACAAACTTCGAAAATCGATGCCGCCGACACCGCCTGGATGATTTCAGCGACGGCGCTGGTGTTGATGATGACCATTCCAGGCCTGGCGCTTTTCTACGCCGGGCTCGTGCGGAAGAAGAACATCCTCGCCACCATGGCGCAAAGTCTCGCCTCCGTGGCGATCGTTTCGATTCTGTGGGCGGCCGCGGGTTACAGCCTCGCCTTCACCGGCGGAGGCGCATGGCTTGGCTCGCTCGATCGTCTCTTCCTCTCCGGCATGGGAATGGACTCGACCAATACGCTCGCGAAAAACATTCCGGAGTCTTTATTCATGCTCTACGAGATGGCCTTCGCCATTATCACGGTGGCGCTCATCTCGGGGTCCGTCGCCGACCGGATGAAATTCTCGGCCTTTTTGTTGTTCGGCATCGGCTGGCTATTCCTTGTCTATGTGCCTTCCGCGCATTGGGTCTGGGGCGGCGGGTTTCTTTCGACCATGGGCGTGCTCGATTTCGCCGGCGGCACCGTCGTTCATTTGAATGCGGGCCTAGCGGGATTGATCGCGGCGCTCGTGCTCCGCCCGCGCCGCGGCTACGGAATGGAAAATCTTTCTCCGCATGATTTATCGATGGCCGTGGTCGGCACGGGCCTTCTTTGGGTCGGTTGGTTCGGCTTCAACGGCGGTTCGGCGCTCGGAGCAAATTCTCGCGCCGCCATGGCGATCGCTTCCACGCATCTCGCCGCCTCGACGGGTGCTTTCGTGTGGATGGCGCTGGAATGGTGGAAACGCGGAAAACCTTCCGTGCTCGGGATGATCTCGGGCGCCATCGCCGGCCTCGGCACCATTACGCCTGCTTCCGGCTACGTGCTGCCTTGGCATGGAATCGTGATCGGCGGATTGGCGGGCCTCGTCTGCTTCTGGGCCTGTACGGCGCTGAAAGAACGCCTGCATTACGACGACTCGCTCGATGTGTTTGGCATCCATGGAATCGGCGGCACGCTGGGTACGCTATTGACCGGGATATTTGCGACCGCCGCCATGTCGATAAGTTCGGAAATGCCGAACGGAATCGGCGGCGTGCTCGAAGGCAATTGGAATCAATTGAAGATCCAAGCCATCGGCATAGCGGTTACCGGCACCTGGTGCGCGGTCGTCAGTTTTGTGCTGCTCAAGCTCATCGATAAGTCGGTCGGCCTGCGCGTGGGCATCGATGCGGAGCGCATGGGCCTCGACATCTCGTTGCATGGGGAAGCGCTGCAATAGAGGCTGACGGATGATGCGCGCGTCCGCGCCCCGGCTCAAAGCGGCTTCTTGGCCCAGTCGGGCCGAACCGGTCCGGACACCTTCGCGAAGGCACCGTCGGCGAGTTCGGCCACCAGCACCCGTTCGGGATCGACCGGCCCCGGCAGTTTTACGAGCCCGCGCGGGATTTTCTTGAAGCCCAGGCGCCCGTAATAAGGCTCGTCGCCGACGAGGAGCACGAGCCGCGAGCCCGCCTTCTTCGCGGCGGCGAGCGAGGCCTCGATCAGGGCGGCGCCGATGCCGTGCTCGCGAAAGGGCGGCTCGACCGTGAGCGGCCCGAGCAAAAGTGCGGCCGCCTCGCCGATGCGGATCGGCGTCAACCGCACCGAACCCACGAGCAAGGTGCCGATTCTCGCGGTGAAGGAAAGTTCGCGCCGGTGCTCGGCGATCTCGCGCAGTCGATAGGCCGTGCGCGCGAAGCGGCCGGGGCCGAAGGTGCGCTCGTAGAGCTTCTCGATCGCCGGATCGTCCTCGGCCTGTTCGGGCAGAATGGTGAGGGAAAGATCGGACAAGGAAAGCTCCGGAGACGAGCCACGGCGGCGAGGCGCGCCGCATATCATGGCGGCGCCTCCGAATCCACCGCCGCCCTCCTCGCGCATGGCCGCTTTGCGCCGCTTCCACTCGCTAAAGCGCTCCCTACATGAGAAAAGCGGCGCGCGAAGGAAACGAGCAATGGGCCTCCTGATCGACGGCGTCTGGCAGAACCAGGGGTACGATACGAAGTCGACCGGCGGCCGTTTCATCCGCAAGGATTCGCATTTTCGCAACTGGGTGAGCGCGGACGGCGCGCCGGGCCCGAGCGGCGAAGGCGGATTTGCAGCCGCGCCCGGCCGCTATCATCTCTACGTCTCGCTCGCCTGTCCCTGGGCGCACCGCACCTTGATCTTCCGCAAGCTGAAGAAATTAGAGTCGATCGTCTCGCTTTCGATCGTCGATCCGCTGATGGGAGACGAAGGCTGGGTGTTTTCGCGCTTTCCCGGCGCGATCGCCGACGCGGCGAACGGCAAGGAGCGCCTCTATGAAATCTATCGGCTCGCGGAGCCGCGCTATACCGGCCGCGTCACCGTGCCGGCGCTGTGGGACAAGGAGCGGAAGACGATCGTCAACAACGAATCGTCGGAAATCATCCGCATGTTCAATTCCGCCTTCGACCAATTCACCGATGCGCGCGAGGATTATTATCCACGGGAATTGCGGGGCGAGATCGACGCGATCAACGACCTCGTCTACAAGCACATCAACAACGGCGTCTATCGCGCGGGCTTCGCGACGACGCAGGAAGCCTATGCGGAAGCGTTCCGCGATTTGTTCGCGGCTCTCGATGAAGTCGAGCGGCGGCTATCGCGAGAGCGCTATCTCGCGGGCGGCCGCCTGACCGAGGCCGATTGGCGGCTCTTCACCACGCTCGTGCGTTTCGATCCGGTCTATGTCGGCCATTTCAAGTGCAATCTGCGCCGGATCGCCGACTATCCAAATCTGTCGAATTACCTGCGCGACCTCTACCAGGTGCCCGGCATCGCCGAGACGGTGAATTTCGAGCACATCAAGCGGCACTATTATATGAGCCATCCGCAGATCGATCCGACGCGCATCGTGCCGCTCGGGCCCGAGATCGAGCTCGACGCACCGCATGACCGCGCCCGCTTCGCGGCAACGCCCTCACCAGCTCGTGCTGACCGGCGCGCCGTATAAAATCTCTTCCAGCCTTCGCCGCGAGCCCTCGCTCGTTCCGTCGGGAAGCTTGTGCAAGGAGAAAAAGCCCGCTTCGGGAATTTCCCAGTTCGGCAGCGGCGGCGACGGCCATTCGAATTCCCGCACCACGAACACCGCCACGTGATCGCGCCCGGAGGCGCCCGCATTCTGAAAAACGCCGTGCAGAAGCGGTACGGCGGTGACGCGGAGATTTCCTTCCTCCATCAATTCGCGCACGAGCGCCTCATTGAGGCTCTCGCCGGGCTCGACCCCGCCGCCGGGAAAGTGCCAGCCCGGCGTATAGCCGTGGCGGACAAGGAACACCCGGCCGTCCGCATCGAGCACCACGCCGCGCACGCCGAGCGTCATGCCGCGGGTGAAGCGCCAATAGAAGTGCAGGAACCTCCAGATCATCTGGTTTCCTTCGAT
>JBGPVT010000175.1:0-4471 GCA_041491825.1 Xanthobacteraceae bacterium
GCAACGAGCCGTTCTCGCGCGCTTTGCGAAGATTCTCCAGCTCGCCCTCGGCGTGGGCGAGCAGACGGGCGAAGGCCTGATCGTCGACGCCGCCCTCGCCGATCCGGCTCCTGAACGCGCGCTCGATCGAATAAATGTACGGCATCAATCCCTCATGCTCGCGCGGCCATTCGCGCCGCGCGCTTGCCATCGTCGCCGCTCGTCCGCCGGCACCATTTCGTCGGCCCGAGGCTATAGCGGGGATCGAAATCGGCCTCAATGCGGGACGCCGGGATCAACGGCTCTTCGTGCGTGCGACCGCGTCGCGCCAATGCAGCAGCGCCGCCGTGCGCGCGTTCGCGTCGAACTTCGGCGAAAACCTTCGATCGAGCCGCCAAAGCTTCTCTAACGCATTGAGATCGGGATAGATTCCGGCGGCGAGCCCGGCGAGATAGGCGGCGCCCCGCGCGGTCGTTTCGGTCGCGACCGGCCGGTCGACCGGCGCGTCGAGAATGTCGGCGAGGAATTGCATGGCGGGATCGCTGTTCGCCATGCCGCCGTCGACCCGGAGCACGGTGCCCGAATGCGCGCCCGCCGGCCAATCGGCGCGCATGGCATCGAACAGATCGGCGGTCTGAAAGCCGACACTCTCGATCACCGCGCGGGCAAGCTCGGCAGCCCCGCTCGCGCGGGTGAGACCGAAAATCGCGCCGCGGGCTTCCGCGTCCCACCACGGCGCGCCGAGGCCGGTGAAGGCGGGAACGAGGATGACGCGCTCCGCGGGATTCGCTTTCGCCGCGAGCGCGTTCACCTCTTCCGCCGAGCGAATGAGCCCCATGGCGTCGCGCAACCACTGCACCGCGGCCCCGGCGATGAAGATCGCGCCTTCGAGCGCATAGGCGCGCTTGCCGCCGATTTGGTAGGCGATGGTGGTGAGCAGCCGATTGGTGGAGCGGATCGGCGCATCGCCCGTGTGCAGGAGCGCAAAGCAGCCGGTGCCGTAGGTCGCCTTCATCATGCCGGGCGCAATACATGCCTGGCCGACCATCGCCGCCTGTTGATCGCCGACGACGCCGCGGATCGCGATCGGCGCGCCGAACAGCGACTTCTCCGCCACGCCGAAATCGCCGGCGGAGTCGCGCACTTCGGGAAGAATGGTGGCGGGCACGCGAAAGAGGCGAAGCATTTCTTCGTCCCACTTCGCGCTCTTTAGGTCCAAGAGGAGCGTGCGCGAAGCGTTGGTCGCGTCGGTGGCGAATGTTTTGCCGCCGGTGAGCCGCCACAACAGGAAGGAATCGATCGTGCCGAACGCGAGCTTGCCGGCTTCCGCCGCCGCGCGGGCGCCGCTCACATGGTCGAGCTTCCAGGCGATTTTGGTGGCGGAAAAATAGGGATCGAGCAGGAGCCCGGTGCGCTCGGAGATCGCTGGCTCGTGGCCTTCGCTTTTCAGCCGCGCGCAGAGTTCGGCCGTGCGCCGGTCCTGCCAGACGATGGCGCGGTGAATGGGCTTTCCGCTGGCGCGGTCCCAGATCACCGTCGTCTCGCGCTGATTGGTGATGCCGATGGCGGCGATATCGGCGGCGGAAAGCCGCGCCTTTTCGAGCGCGGCGCGAACGGTGGCGACGACGCTTTGCCAGATTTCCTCGGCGTCGTGCTCGACGAGGCCGGGCGAGGGATAATGCTGGGTGATCTCCTGCTGCGCGGTCGCCACCGCCTGCAAGGAACGGTCGAAAACGATCGCCCGCGTCGAGGTCGTTCCCTGATCGATCGCGACGATATGGGCGTTCATCGCGTTCATTCCGCCGCGGTTTGCGCCGGCGGCGCCGAGCCGAGTGCGCCTTCAACTGCTGCGATTTCCGCCGGGCTCGCCGCAAGGCCGAGTTTCGTGCGGCGCCAGAGCACGTCGTCGGGCGTTCGCGCCCATTCTTCCTTCCGCAAATAATCGAGCTCGGCCCGGTGAAGATTTCCGACGAGGCGGGGGCCCAAATCTTCGGTGCTTTTCGTATCGGCCATGAGGCGCCAGGCGCGCGTGCCGTAAGTGAATGCAAGCCGCCGCACCAGATCGCCCGCAAGATAAGAATGGCGGGCGGCGATTTCCGCGATCAGCCCCTCGACGCCGTCGGGGCCGAGATCGCCGCCGGGAAGCGGCTCCCCGCCGGTCCAGGGCTTTTGCATGATCAGCTCATGCTTGAGTTTCGCCAGCACCGCCTCGGCCAGGCGCCGGTAGGTGGTGAGCTTGCCGCCGAGCACGGAAATGAGCGGCGGCTCGCCATAGCGCCCGTCGACCTCGATGGTGTAATCGCGCGTGAGATCCTCGGCGTCGGCCGCACCGTCATCGACGAGCGGCCGCACGCCGGAAAAACTCCACACCAGCTTCGACGGCTCGACCGGCGCGCGGAAATAGGCGCCGGCGGCGCGGCAGAGATAGAGAATTTCGTCGGCGCTCGCCGTGACTTGACCCGCATCGCCGGTGAAATTCGTGTCGGTGGTGCCGATCAGCGTGTAGCGATCCTGATAGGGGATCGCGAAAACGAGACGGCCGTCGTCGCCCTGCAGGAGATAGGCGCGCTCGTGCGCATGCAGGCGCGGCACGACGATATGGCTGCCCTTGGCGAGCCGGATCTTGGTGCGCGAGGGCAGACGAATGATGGTTTCGTTGACCCGCGCCGCCCACGGGCCCGCGGCATTGACGAGGGCGCGCGCCTTCACGATCTCGCGCTGGCCCGCCGCCTGCAGCACGAGCTGCCAGTGCTCGCCCTCCCGCCGCGCCGCCACGAGCCGCGTGTGCGGACGGATCTCTGCGCCCTTCTCGCGCGCGCCGATCGCGTTCGCGATCACCAGGCGCGAGTCGTCGGCGACACAGTCGGAATATTCGAAACCAACGTGAAACCCCGGTTTGAGCGGCACGCCGGCCGGATCGTCGGCGAGATCGAGAACGCGCGTGCGCGGCAGCGTTGTACGGCCGCCGAGGTGGTCGTAGAGCCAGAAACCGGCGCGCAACATCCAGGCCGGGCGCCCGCCCCTGACCTGCGGCAAAATGAAACGCATCGGCCGCACGAGATGCGGCGCGAGCGCAAGCAATCTCTCGCGCTCGGCCAGCGACTTTCGCACCAGCCTGAAATCGTAATGTTCGAGATAGCGGAGCCCGCCATGGATCAGCTTGGTCGAGGCCGACGAGGTGGCGCCGCCGAGGTCGCCTTGCTCCACCAGGAGCACTTTGAGCCCCCGGCCCGCCGCGTCGCGGGCGATGCCGCAGCCGTTGATTCCGCCGCCGACAATCGCCAGATCATAGTCGGCCATTACGCTTCCCCCAGGCGGCGTTTCCTACTTTCGTCGGGCATCATGCTGGACGATCGGACCAAGTTTCACAATCTGTTACTCATTGTCACGCCGGCGTGACTAATCTCGCATAAATCAAAGAAATATCCTCCATTCCGCCGCAAAAAAATACCTATATAAATTTCGTTCACCCCTCTAAGTTATCATCCTGTCATGCCGACCCCGCGCCTGCTCGTCGTCGAAGGAAATATCGCCGAGGGGCGTGAGCGTCAGATCGCCGCGGGAGGAGTGGCGGCAAGCGAGGGCTACGCCCGGCTCCTCGCCGAACTTTGGCCGGGAGCCGCCGTCGACATCTGTTTTCCCGCGGATCCCGGCGCCAACTTGCCCGACGGCGCCGGCTTGGAGAGCTACGACGGCGTCGCGATCACGGGCTCGGCGCTTCACATTTATGACGGCGGTCCCGCGATTTCACCGCAGATCGAGCTCGCGCGCGGCGTTTATCGCGCGAAGACGCCGATGTTCGGCAGTTGCTGGGGGCTGCAGGTGGCGACGGTCGCGGCCGGCGGCACGGTGCACCGCAATCCGCGCGGGCGCGAAATCGGATTCGCGCGCCGCATCCGCGTCACCGAGACCGGATTCAAGCATCCGCTCTACGCGAAGAAGCCGCCCGTGTTCGAGGCGCTCACCGTCCATATCGACGAGGTGGAGGCTTTGCCGCCGAAAGCCGAGGTGCTTGCCATGAACGAACACTCCGGCGTGCAGGCGGCGGAAATCCATTGCGAAGGCGGCGTCGCCTGGGGCGTGCAGTACCATCCCGAATATAACTTCAAGGATATTTCGGCGATCCTGAAGCGGCTCGACGGCGCGCTGGTGACCGAAGGATTCTTCGCCAGCAACGAGGACGCTTCGCAATTCGTCGCCGACATCGACCAGCTGTATCAGGACCCGACCAACCGGCGGCTGACCTGGCGCCACGGCATCGACGGCGCCATCGCCAACCGCGAGATTCGCATCACCGAGATCAAAAATTGGATCGAGCTGAAGGTGAAGCCGGCGCGCTCGGCGCGCGGGCGCGGCCGTCCGATCGAGGTGAAGTCGGCGTAAGACGCACGATCGCTTTAGGTTTAATCAGTGCGTCCCTGACACCTCATTTGTCATGGCCGGGCTTGTCCCGGCCATCTACGTCTTACTTGTTGCCAAGACGTGGATGCCC
>JBGPVT010000176.1:0-4419 GCA_041491825.1 Xanthobacteraceae bacterium
CCGAGCCCGATTGCCTCCATCACGCCATCGAGAACTTTTCGATTATTCACCTTGATAATGTAGTCGCCGCGCGCAATCCCTAGCGCCTCCATCGTGTCCGCCGCCATCATGCACATCTCGGCGTCGGCGGCGACGGAAGCCGCCCCCACCGTGTCGGCATCGAACTGCATGAACTGGCGATAGCGTCCCGGCCCCGGCTTCTCGTTGCGGAATACCCAGCCGTAGCGATAGCTGCGATAGGGCTTCGACAGCGCGTCGAAATTCTCGGCGACATAGCGCGCGAGCGGCGCGGTGAGGTCGTAACGGAGCGACAGCCACTGCTCGTCGTCGTCCTTAAACGAGAACACGCCTTCGTTCGGCCGGTCCTGGTCGGGCAGGAACTTGCCCAAGGCGTCGGTGTATTCGATCGCCGGCGTTTCCCCCGCCTCGAAGCCGTAGCGCTCGAAGACCGCGCGGATCTTCTCGATCATCTCGCGCGTCGCCGAAAGCTCCGCGGGCCCCCGGTCGGCGAGCCCGCGCGGCAGCCGCGCCTTCAGCTTGTTCGATGGTTTCGAAACCATTGTTTCTCACCGTCACCCCCGGGCTTGTCCCGGGGGTCCACGTCTTCAAATCATACGGATTTTTAAGGCGTGGATGGCCGGGACAAGCCCGGCCATGACGCGCAAGTCAAGATATGTCTCAGGCGAACCAGAGAAGAGCCAGCGCGATCGCCGCCGGCAGCGCCTGCACGAACAGGATTCGCTTGGAAACGCTGCAAGCGCCGTAAACCCCGGCGATGATGACGCAGACGAGGAAAAACACTTTGATCTGGAACGCGAAAGCCGGCAGCGGATGAAGCAGCCCCCAAACGAGCCCGGCGGCGAGGAAGCCGTTATAGAGCCCCTGATTGGCGGCAAGCGCCGCCGACTCCTCCGCCTTCGCCAGCGACTGGCGGAAGGTTTGCAGGCCCACGGGCTTCGTCCACAGAAACATTTCGAGCACGAGGAAATACACGTGCAGGAGCGCGACGAGCGCGACCAGGATATTCGCAGCGAGGTTCATTTCGCGAGCTTAGGAAACAATCGGAGCGGCGTCCATCGCGCTCACACGGCGCTCCGGCCCTGCGCCCAGCCTTGCAGTTTACGGTAGATGGTGGAGGGCGCGATTTCGAGCGCGGCGGCGGCCTTTTGCGCGTTGCCGCCGAAGGCGGCGAGCGCCTTCTCGATGATCTTCTGCTCCTGCGTCCGATAGGGCGCGATCGCCGGGCTTTCGGTGCGCGGGAGCGAACCCAAGTCGCGCGCGGCCTCTGGCGCGCCGCCGTCGGGGGAGAACGGCAGCATCTCGGCGCTCACATATTCGCTGTTGTGCAGCACGACGACGCGGCGGATCACGTTCTGCAACTGCCGCACATTGCCGGGCCAGGCGAATTCCTCGATCGCGGCCTCGGCCTCCGGCGTGAAACCGGCGAAGGCGCGGCCTTCTTCCTCGGCGTAGCGCGCGAGAAATGCGCGCGCGAGCCGCACGACGTCGCCCGCGCGTTCGCGCAAGGGCGGCAGGTGCAGCGGCAGCACGTGCAGGCGGTAATAAAGATCCTCGCGGAAGCGGCCGGTCGCGACGTCGCTCGCGGGATCGCGGTTGGTGGCGCAGACGAAGCGCACGTCGACGTGGCGTAGCCTGATGTCGCCGACGCGGCGCACGCTGCCGGTCTGCACGAAGCGCAAGAGCTTCGCCTGCAGCGCCAGGTCCATGTCGCAGATCTCGTCGAGGAACAGCGTGCCGCCATGCGCGAGCTCGGCGGCACCCGCGCGCTCCTCATGCGCGCCGGTGAAGGCGCCCTTCACGTGGCCGAAGATTTCGCTCTCCATCAATTCCTTGGGGATGGCGTTGCAATTGAGCGCGATGAACGGCCCGCTCGCCCGATCCGAGCGCGCGTGGATCGCTTCGGCGGAGACTTCCTTGCCGGTGCCGCTCTCGCCGGTGATGAACACGGGCGCCTTCGAGGGCGCGATGCGGCCGATCTGGTCGTAAAGCTGGCGCATCGCGTCGGATGCGCCGATGAAACCTTCGAAGCCTTCGGCATCGCCCGCGACGTCGGGCGGCGAGGCGGGAAGCTCGCGGCTCGCTTCCATGCGAATGAGGTTGGCGATCCGGCGCGCGAGATCGGCGGGGTGATAAGGCTTCACCACGAAGTCGTCGGCGCCGCCGCGCATCGCCTCGACCGCGATCGAAACCGAGCCCTTGCGGCTGGTGACGACGATCGGGCCCAAGAGCCCCGCCGCGCGCAGCGCACTGACGAGTTCGGCGACCGAGCCGCCATTCTCGGAACCAGTGCCGTCGAGCGAGAGTACGGCGGCGGAAAAATTCTCGTCGCGTAGAAGGACGATGCCTTCCGCGAGGTTTGCCGCTTCGCGAATGCGAACGAGGTTTTGATGGGCGACAAGCGCCGCCGCGGTCAGGCGGCGGATGGCCGGATCGTCTTCGATCACAAGCACGCGGACGGGCTCTTGCGAGCCTCTATTCACAAACACCATGACCCGGCGACCCCTCGACGCGGACTGGCAAAAGGGGTGGCTTTTGCCTTACCCCGACTGTCGGGAACTCTGCCGAAATACGGTAAACAAACCTTTATCGGGCAAAGGTTTAAGCGGGGCCTGGGGAACTTTCGGGCTTTTGGTTCTAGCGCGGGGCGGGGGCTGGTATAGCTCGTTCCGAGAAGGAGCTTTCGCATGTCGCGCCCCGCCGAAAAACCGGCTCTCAAGCCCAACGATCTCGAAGCCTTCTGGATGCCGTTCACGGCGAACCGCTCCTTCAAGAAGCGCCCGCGCATCGTCGTGCGCGCGAAGGACATGCACTACTACACCGCCGAGAACCACGCGGTGCTCGATGGCGCCGCCGGCATGTGGTGCTGCAACGCCGGCCACAATCGCGATTCGATCGTCGACGCGATCCGCGCCGAGGCGGAGACGCTCGACTACGTCCCCCCGTTCCAGTTCGCGCACCCGAAGGCGTTTTCGCTCGCGAGCCGCATCGCGGCGCTCGCGCCCGGCGATCTCGATCACGTCTTCTTCTGCAATTCGGGCTCGGAGGCGGTCGACACCGCGCTGAAAATCGCGCTCGCCTATCACAATGTGCAGGGCGAAGCCGCGCGCACGCGGCTGATCGGCCGCGAGCGCGGCTATCACGGCGTCGGCTTCGGCGGCATTTCCGTCGGCGGCATTCCCAACGTCCGAAAATTTTTCGGCGGGCTGCTCGCCGGCGTCGACCATCTGCCGCATACCTACAATCGCGACGAGCAGGCCTTCACCAAGGGCGAGCCGGAATGGGGCGCGCACCTCGCCGACGAGTTGGAGCGGATCGTCGCTCTGCACGACGCCTCCACCATCGCCGCCGTGATCGTCGAGCCGGTGGCGGGCTCTACCGGCGTGCTGCCCCCGCCCAAGGGCTATTTGCAGCGCCTGCGCGCGATCTGCGACAAATACGGAATTCTCCTGATCCTGGACGAGGTCATCACCGGCTTCGGCCGGCTCGGCCATGCCTTCGCCGCCGAGCGCTACGGCGTCGTGCCCGACATGATCACCTTCGCCAAGGGCGTCACCTCCGGCACCGTGCCGATGGGCGGCGTCGTCGTGCGCAAGGGCATCTACGACGCCTTCATGCGGGGGCCGGAGCACGTGATCGAGCTTTTTCACGGCTACACCTATTCGGCGCATCCGCTCGCCTGCGCCGCCGGCCTCGCCACGCTCGATCTCTACCGCGACGAGAAGCTGTTCGAGCGCGCGCGAAAGCTCGAGCCGAAATGGGCGGATGCGGCGATGGGCCTCAAGGGCCTCCCCGGCGTGCTCGATATCCGCACCGTGGGGCTTACCGCCGCGATCGACCTTGCCTCCAGGCCCGACGCCTTCGGCAAGCGCGCCTATGAGGCGATGGAGCGGGCCTTCCACGAGGACGAATTGATGCTGCGGGTGGCCGGTGAGACCCTCGTGCTGACCCCGCCTTTGATCGTCAGCGAAAGCCAGATCGGCGAGATGTTCGAGAAAGTCGCGAAAGTCATCAAGGCCGGCGCCTGAGCGGGGTTTCGGCTGTTTTATTGGCGGAAGTCCGCAACAGCCCGACTTGCGCTCGCTTCCGCCCCATTCGGGCCCCGGCTATGGTGACAAAGGGCGATTCGCGGCTACATTCTCGGTCCGGCACGAGCCGCGTGCCCGGGGAGTGAGATGCGTATCGGCACCATCTTCATCATCGTCTGCATGGCGCTGATCGCGGCCTCGATCGGGGCCGCGCTGCATTTCATCGCCGGCCTTCCGCCCTCGGAAGCGGCCTATATTTCGCTCGCGATCCTGTTCGCGCTGATGACCTGCGAGGTGGTGGCGTCCCGGAATCGCGACCGCGCCGAGATTTCCGAGCGCTTCGAGGAATTGTCGCGCGCCTCCTCGGACATCG
>JBGPVT010000177.1:0-4366 GCA_041491825.1 Xanthobacteraceae bacterium
ACGGCGAAGTGGTCGAGCATAGTTAGAAGTTTTGGGTTAAATCAGCGCGCCCCTGACATTTTTTTGCGAAAGCATGATCTTTTCCGAAAACCGGTTCCCACTTTTCGGGATCATGCTCTTTGCTGAAGCATGATCTTTTCCGAAAACCGGTTCCCACTTTTCGGGATCATGCTTTAGACCCGTTCCCCTTGAAGTCTCGCCGCCGCGCGCGCGCGGCCGATGAAGGGTAACAGTGCGCGGAGTTCCGGCCCCCGCTCCTCGCCGGTGAGCGCGATGCGGAGCGGATGAAACAGCGCCCGTCCGCTCTTTCCCGTCGCCCGTTTCATCGTTTCGACGAAGACGTCCCAGTTCGCTTTCTCCCAGGTCGCTTCGTTCCACGGCTCCGGCGGCAACGCGGCGGCGGCACTTTTGCAAATTTCGAGATCCGCCGCCGAGAGCGCGGGCGCGATCGCTTCGCTCGCCACCCGCCACCAGCGGGCGGCTTCGTCGAGGCGGGTAAGATTGCCGCGCACCGCCTCCCAGAAGCTGCTTCCGCCGCCGACGCCGAGCTTCGCGAGCCGGGGCGCGGCGTTCTCAAAGGGCATCGCATGCAGCGTACGGGCGGTGAGCGCTTCAAGATCGGCGGGATCGAAGCGCGCGGGGCCGTGGGAAATGCGGGCGAAATCGATTTTCGACGCGAGCACATCCAGGCTTTGCGCGGGCTCCACGGCCTCGGCGGTGCCGACCAGGACCGCGGCACTCGCCACCGCGAGCGGCTCCAGGCCTGCCTCGCGCATCGATTGCAGCGACAGATGACCGAGGCGCTTCGACATCCCCTCGCCGCCCGGCAACGTGAGCAAATTGTGGTGCGCGAAGCGCGGGGGCTTGGCGCCGAGGGCTTCGAACATCTCGATCTGCGCCGCACTATTGGTGAGATGGTCCTCACCGCGGATGATGTGGCTCACATTCATCTCGATGTCGTCGATGACCGAGGTGAGCGAGTAGAGCCAGGTGCCGTCGGCGCGACGGACGACCGGATCGGAGAGCGAGGCGGTGTCGATCTCAACGCGGCCGCGCACGAGATCGTCCCAGGCGACTTTCTTCCGCTCGAGCTTAAAACGGAAATAGGGCTTCCTGCCCTCGGCCGCGAGCTTCGCCCGCTCCGCGTCCGTGAGCTTCAGCGCCGCGCGGTCGTAGACCGGCGGCTGGTGCGCGGCGAGCTGACGGCGGCGGCGGAATTCCAATTCGTCTTCGGTCTCGTAGCAGGCGTAGACGCGGCCGGAAGTGCCGAGGCGCGCGAGCGCTTCTTCATATCGCGCGGTGCGCGCCGACTGGCGCTCGACGCGGCCGGGCGGGATGCCGAGCCAGGCGAGATCCTCGCCGATGGCCTCGACATAGCGCTCCTCCGAGCGCGCGCGGTCGGTATCGTCGAGGCGAAGGATGAACGTGCCGCCTTCGCGCCGGGCAAACAGCGCGTTCAGGAGCGCGGTGCGCGCGTTGCCCACATGCAGGAGCCCGGTCGGCGACGGGGCGAAGCGGACGATCGGGGGCATGAGCGGCCTTGCGCGGTGCGCGGAAACTGGAGGCCGCGAACGGCGACCGTGGACTTCGTCAGTACGATCCGGTGCCGCGATCGCCCGGGGTGCCGCCGCTCTCGGAACCGCCGCTACCGGAGCTTTTCGGCGCCGAGTTGGTGGTCTTTTTCTTCGCGGTCGTCGTCTTGTCTTGCGCCTGCGCCCAGGCGGCCGGCGCCCCGCTCAAGAGCATGAGGGCGACACCCAGCGATGCAATGACGGCGCGGAACGACATGATCGGTCTCCCTAGCGCCTGTATCGGCGCCGTTCTCGGGAACTTAGCACCGTGGCCCCCCTCGAAACCATAAGCTTGGCTAGACGTGCGGTTCGTGCGTATTTTTGCCCGCTTGACCGATTTCAAGGATGATAGCCAAAAATCCCGGAATAAGGTTGGGGGAGGCTTGCATGGGCACTTGGCCGAAAAATCGCAAAGCCGGAATTTTCGCGGCAGCCGCCTTTCTCTCGCTGCTGACCGGTCCCGCTTATTCCCAGAGCAACCCCGATTCGAAGGTGGTCGTCGACCCCGACACCCTCTATGAGAACAAAGTGCTCGACCGCCGCTATCGCGAAATGCTCAGCCGCCAGCCCGACGGAAAAGACCCGCATGATCCGTGGGGAAGCGTGCGCGCCTCGGAGCAGAAGCCGAAGCCGAAGGACGATAAGAACAAGCAATCGTCGGGGGCGAAGTAAAAAAATTCTCGAGTCATGGCCGGGCTTGTCCCGGCCATCTACGTCTTACGACGCAACCGCACGTGAAGGCGTGGATGCCCGCGACAAGCGCGGGCATGACGAGGTTTTCACGTTATCCGACCTCGGCAAGACATTCCCTTAAAAATCCACCACCTCGTTCCGCGTCGGCACGGCGCCGGCGACCAGCGAATTGTCCGGCTTCGCCGGCGCCGTTCCCGGATCGCGGAATTTGTTGACGATCGGATAGCGGCGGTCGCGGCCGAAGCTCTTCAGCGTCACCTTGACGCCCGGCGCCGCCTGGCGGCGCTTGTACTCGGCGGAGTACAACATCCGCTCCACGCGCTTCACGGTCTCCAAATCGAAGCCGGCGGCGGCGATCTCGGCCACCGATTCTTCGTGCTCCACGAGCCGCGCCAGAATTCCGTCGAGCACCTCGTAGGGCGGCAGCGAATCCTGGTCCTTCTGGTTCTCGCGCAACTCGGCGGTCGGCGGCCGGGTGAAAATATTTTCCGGGATGACCGCACCGGCGGGGCCGAGCGCGCCTTCGGGCCGCCAGCGGTTGCGGAGCGCCGCCAGGCGATAGACCTCGGTCTTGTAGAGATCCTTGATCGGATTGAAGCCGCCGTTCATGTCGCCATAGAGCGTGGCGTAGCCGACCGACATTTCCGACTTGTTGCCGGTCGTCACCACCATCGGGCCGAACTTGTTCGAGATCGACATCAGGATGGTGCCGCGCGCGCGCGCCTGCAAATTCTCCTCGGTGGTGTCGCGCTGCTGCCCCTTGAATTGCGCGGCGAGCGCCGCCTCCAGTCCCTCCACCGCCGGCGCGATCGGGACCGTGTCGTAGCGCACGTGCAGCGCCTTGGCGCAGGCTTCCGCGTCGGCAAGCGACTCCCGCGAAGTAAACTTGTAGGGCAGCATCACGCAGTGCACGCGCTGAGGCCCGAGCGCGTCGGCGGCGAGTGCGGCGCAAAGTGCCGAGTCGATGCCGCCGGAAAGCCCGAGCACGACGCCGGGAAAGCCGTTCTTCTCGACATAGTCGCGCAATCCCATCACGCAGGCGGCGTAATCCGCCTCGTCGGCTTCCAGCAGCGGCGCCTGCGGACCGGCCGTGCATTTCCACGAGCCGTTCTCGCGCCGCCATTCGGTGATCGCGACCTCCTCGCGGAATCCGGGAAGCTGGAAGGCGAGCGAAGAATCGGCGTTGAGCGCGAAGGAGGCGCCCTCGAAGACGAGTTCGTCCTGGCCGCCGAGCTGGTTGACGTAGAGGAGCGCCAGGCCCGACTCGACGACGCGGGAGACGGCGATGTTGAGGCGCTCGTTGACGGCGCCGCGGCGGTAGGGCGAGGCGTTCGGCACGATCAGGATTTCGCCGCCAGTCTCGGCGATGCATTCGACCGGCTCCGGCTTCCAGATGTCCTCGCAGATCGGAATGCCGATGCGGACGCCGCGGAAATTCACCGGCCCCGGCAGGGGCCCGGGCGCGAACACGCGTTTCTCGTCGAACACGCCGTAATTCGGCAGATCCACCTTGAAGCGGAGCCCGGTGATGCGGCCGCCGTCCAAAAGCGCCACGGCGTTGTAGAGCTTGCCGTCCTCGAGCCACGGCGTGCCGATCAGCATCGCCGGGCCGCCGTTTTTGGTTTCGCGCGCGAGCCCCTCGACCGCGCTCCGGCACGCCGCCTGAAAGGCGGGCTTCAGCACCAGATCCTCCGGCGGGTAGCCGGCGATGAACAGCTCGGGGAAAATCACCAGATCGGCGCCCGCCGCCCGCGCGCGCGCGCGGCGCGCCTTGTCGGCGTTGCCGGCGGCGTCGCCGACGACGGGATTGAGCTGCGCGATCGCGAGCTTCAGGCGATCCATAGCCATGCGAAGGATGTAGACCCCTCGCCTGCCCGGAGCAACGGCGGCGGCGGCAGGTCCGTAATGTCCGGCCTTGCGGTCACAGTCAGTTCTTTACGTCCGCGGGGACGTCGCCTTTGCGAATGGCAGGCACCACCGGCGGCTGGCCGGTTTCCATCAGGATTCTCTGCCCTTCCGCCGTCAGGATGAAACGGACAAAATCGGTCGCTTCCTTTGGATTTTTAGCGGTGGCCGGAACGGAGGCGGCGTTGCGAATCTCT
>JBGPVT010000178.1:0-4340 GCA_041491825.1 Xanthobacteraceae bacterium
ATGTTCGAGAATTGCCGCGTGCCGGTCGAGAACCGCATCGGGCCGGAAGGCATCGGCTTCAAGGTCGCCATGGCCGGGCTCGACGGCGGCCGCATCAACATCGGCGCCTGTTCGCTCGGCGGCGCGCAGTTCTGCCTCGACCGCACGATCGAATATATGCGCGAGCGCAAGCAATTCGGCATGCGGCTCGCGGATTTCCAGGCGTTGCGCTTCATGATCGCCGATTACGCCACCGAGATCGAGGCGGCGCGGCTTCTCATTTGGAAGGCGGCGATGAAGGTCGAGGCGAAGACGCCGGACGCCCGCCGCTACGCGTCGATGGCCAAGCGCCGCGCCACCGATGAGTGCTTCGAGATCGTCAACGGCTGCCTGCAGATTCACGGCGGCTACGGCTTCCTCCGCGACTTTCCGATCGAGCGGGTGCTGCGGGATCTCCGCGTGCACCAGATTCTGGAAGGCACCAACGAAATCATGCGGGTGATCGTCAGCCGCGATTTGTTGGGCAATTGAACCTTCATGCTCGCGACCAGTGAGTCCGAAATCCTGTTCGATCGGAAAGGCGTCGCCGGCATCGTCACGCTCAACCGGCCCGGCGCCTTGAACGCGCTCACGCACAATATGGTGCGGCTGCTCGCGGCGAAGCTCACTGACTGGAAGAGCGATGCCGCCGTCACCCGCGTTGTCATCCGCGCGAATGGCGAGCGCGCCTTCTCGGCGGGAGGCGACCTCCGCGAAGTGACCGAGTGGGGCCGCAGCGGCCGCTATGCGGACGCGCTCGTGTTCTGGCGCGACGAGTATCTCCTCAATGCAGCGATCAAGCGCTATCCGAAACCCTATGTAGCGCTGATCGACGGCATCATGATGGGCGGCGGCGTCGGCGTCTCGGTGCACGGCTCGCACCGCGTCGCGGGCGATCAATTTCAGTTCGCCATGCCCGAGGTCGGCATCGGCTTTTATCCCGACGTCGGCGCCACCTGGTTCCTGCCGCGATTGAAAGGCGAGATCGGCACCTATTGCGCGCTCACCGGCGAGCGCCTGAAGACGGCGGACGGTGTGGCGGCCGGAGTCGCGAGCCACCACGTGCGTTCCGTGCGCTTTGCCGAACTCACCGAGGCGCTCTGTGGCAATGTGTCGGTCGATGCCATTCTCGCCGCCTTCGCCGAGCCGGTGGAGAAGGGAGAGGTGATGGCGCGGCAGACCGCGATCGACCAACTGTTCGCGGGCGCTAGCATCGAAGAAATTCTCGCGGCGGTGGA
This sequence comes from Xanthobacteraceae bacterium, assembly GCA_041491825.1. Taxonomy (GTDB): domain Bacteria; phylum Pseudomonadota; class Alphaproteobacteria; order Rhizobiales; family Xanthobacteraceae; genus Palsa-892. The sequence goes on from JBGPVT010000178.1 coordinate 1,257, forward strand.
AGATGTCGCAAAGATGGATGGCGGCGGCACCGCGTGGGCGGCTAAAATCGCCGCAATCATGCGCGGGAAGTCTCCGACGAGCCTCAGGATCGCGCTACAACAGATGCGGCGCGGAAAAAACTGGACATTCGAGGAGTGCATGCAGGCGGAGTTCCGTATCGTGTCGCGCGTCATCCGCGAGCACGACTTCTATGAGGGCGTGCGCGCCGTGATCGTCGACAAGGACAACAAGCCCCGCTGGCGGCCGGCGACGCTCGCCGAGGTCACGCCCGCGATGGTCGAGGCCCACTTCGCGCCGTTGGCCGAGGAGCTGCCGCTGTGACCTCGCTCGATCCCGGCCAGAGCAAGGCCCATGAGATGCCCGATCCGCTCGATGCCGCGATCGGGCCGGATTCGGTCGAGCTGAAACCCTGGCAAGCGCGGCTCATTCAATTTCAGCGGATCGCCGGCGGGTTCATGATCGCCAAGGGCATGATCCACTGGGCCGTGCTGTTCACGGGCGCTTCGTTTTACGCGCTTCCGGTCGAAGCGCGCGCGGCGACCGTGTTCTTCGCGGTGATCGATCTCGTCGCCGGCGTTTCGCTTTGGCTCGGCTCGACCTGGGGCGCCTCGGTTTGGCTGTTCGCGGTCGCCTCGCAGGCCGTCGCCGGCTTGCTGTTTGTGCGGCTCACCGGGCTCATGATCATGCTCACGATTCTCGAAATCGTTTTGGTCGCGTTTTATGTCGTCGTGCGTTTCATGGCGTATCGCGAGCAACAAAACTGAATGAACGAGGGGAGGAAACCGGCATGGCGAAGATCGGCTTCATCGGGCTCGGCAATATGGGCTTGCCCATGGCCCTCAATCTCGTGAAGGCGGGTCACGCGGTCGCGGGCAACGACGTGACGCCGAAGGGAATGGAGGCGCTGGCGGCGGCCGGCGGCGGGATCGCGAAATCGCTCGCGGAAGCGGCCCAGTCCGACATCGTCGTCACCATGCTTCCCGCCGGCCAGCAGGTGCGCGACGTCTATCTCGGCGCGAATGGAATTCTCTCGAAGGCAAAGAAGGGGACGCTCTTCATCGATTCCTCCACCATCGACGTGGAAACGGCGCGCGCGGTGGCGGCCGAGGCGGAGAAGCGGGGAATGCTGATGATCGATGCGCCGGTCTCCGGCGGCGTCGGCGGCGCCCAGGGTGCCTCGCTCACCTTCATGGTCGGCGGGCCGGATACGGCCTTCGAGAAGGCGAAGCCGATCCTCGAGAAAATGGGGAAGACGATCGTGCACGCGGGCGGCGCCGGGGCGGGACAGGCGGCGAAGATCTGCAACAACATGATCCTCGGCATTTCGATGATCGCGGTCTCGGAGGCCTTCGTACTCGCGGAGAAACTCGGCCTCGACAAGCAGAAACTCTTCGATATCTCCTCGAAATCGTCCGGCCAGTGCTGGTCGATGACGAGCTACTGCCCGGTGCCGGGGCCGGTACCGGCCTCGCCCGCGAACCGCGATTATCAGGCGGGCTTCACGGCGGCGATGATGCTGAAAGATTTAAAGCTCGCACAGGAGGCGGCGGAATCCGCGGGCGCGAAAACGCCGCTCGGCGCCGAGGCCGCGGGGATTTACGATCGCTATGTCGGCGCGGGCGAGGGCGGCCGCGATTTTTCCGGCATCATCCGCTTCATCCGCGGCGGCTAAGAAAGCGGCGGCGCCGTCGAAACGCAAAAGTAACGCTGATGTTTCGCGATGGGGCGGGGAGCTCTCGTTTCGGGACACCGAAGGGCGCAAAACCAGCGCTCCCGCGCCGTCAATCAATCGTCAATCCTCTTCGGTGAGGAAGAATTTATCTTCCAATTTAAAGCTTCCTTTGTTCGTGTTCGATACAAAGGCTGCCAAGAGCGGGGAAAAATCACCCGCCGTCACAGGGAATTTTGTGAGGCGTCAAATGAAAAATCTCGCGCGTGCGGCGGAAGCCGCCATGCCGGAGGGCCGTCCGCAGCAGGAAGAGCTGAAGACGCCCTATCTCGAGGCCCTGACTCTGGTCGAGCGCTTGCATCGCAGGCTCCTCGACGTGATCAAGGACGAATTCGACCGCCGGGGGCGGTCGGACATCAACAGCGTGCAAGCGCTATTGTTGTTCAACATCGGCGATTCGGAGCTGACCGCCGGCGAATTGCGCTCGCGCGGCTATTATCTCGGCTCCAACGTATCCTACAATCTCAAGAAGCTCGTCGAGATGGATTATCTGCATCACTCGCGTTCGCGGGTCGACCGCCGTTCGGTGCGCATCAGCCTCACCGACAAGGGCCGGGAAGTGCAGAAGATCGTCGAGGAACTCTACCAGAAACACGTCCGCACCATCGAGCAGGTGGGCGGCATCGGCACCGGCGACCTGCAGGTCCTGAACAAGGCGCTGCAGCGGCTCGAGCGCTTCTGGACCGATCAGATTCTCTATCGCTTGTGAGGAAACGCCAAGATTGAAGTGAAGAATGAGGCCCGGCTGCGCCCGGGCCTCTTTTTTTGGGCGAGCGGCGGTCAAATGTTGCGATGGTCGCGAGCTCGGTGGCTGAGTGCGAGTATTTTTTCTCTGCCGGTTCTCGAAAGCCCGATTTTTTTGCGTTGACATAGTCTTAACCGTGCATTCACACGAGCAGGTTACGCTCGTTGCGCCGCCCGGTTGAGAAGCCCATCCTGCGGGCGAGCGAGTCGCACGAGGCCGCCATGACCGGAAAGGCCGCAGCAGGCGAAGTCATTATCGAGATGCGCCCCGTGGGCTCCGTGGTCCGGGTGGCGGCGGTCGATGTCGCCTCCGGCACCGAGGTCGTGGTGTTTGGGCCCGCGACCACACCGTCACGGGCGCTCGAGGAACTGGCGGTCGCCAAGCTCAAGCGGCGTCTCTCCACCGATAGGGCCCCCTAGGGGCAGGATACGCTTCATTTTGGGGTTTCGGTATGCTATCCGGCCTTTAAGCGGCCGGCCGCAGGGCGCGCGGCAGGCCGACTTCAAGTGAACGGAGCCGACCATGGCGGTGAGCCACGTCACGCGGGATCGTGACGCTTCAGAGCGTTTCTTCTCGGCGGGCGTCGAGGAGACGGACCCCGAATTGTTC
>JBGPVT010000179.1:0-4322 GCA_041491825.1 Xanthobacteraceae bacterium
GCGTGAAGCTCGAACCCGCGGTGCGGAGAGCGGCCATGGTACTTTTGTCGCGTCGCTTTTTCTCGCGAGCTTGGTTGCAATGGGGGGCACAAAACCGTCAGACTGGACGATATCCAGCGGCCGGCGAGGCATTGATTGCGACTCCTGTATTTTCTAGCGTGGATCATGGGCGGCGCGATTTTTTTCGGGCTCGTCGTCGTTCTGGTTATCGAGCCAACCTGCTCGGAACAGCTTTCATACGGATGGTGGAAGCAATTTCTTTGCGAAAGCACGATGGGCGATTTTGTCCTTGCCTATCTTATTTACTGCCTGGTGATCGTCGGCGCTTTCCGGGCTTCCGAACAGGCCCGCAAGACGCGAATTTTGCATCGGGCCTATGTGAACGTTGTCCCGCGCGGGCTCGCGCCCTTCATCTCCGGAAATGGAATGCTGTCATGCGATGTCGCCTTCTATAACGGCGGCAGCCTCCCGGCCCGCAACGTCCGTTGGTTCATCGACCGCAAATTCTCCACGGACGGGCATCTCAATGATTTTCCGACAGCAAGCAATTTCAGCGGCGACAATATCATTCCCGCGAAAACGGAAATGACCAAGGGCACGAAAGCGATTGACTCGGCGGAGCTGGATTCTTTCAAAAAGGGCGGCGGCGCCAAAGACCGATGGCTGTATGTTTGGGGCCGCGTCTCCTACAACGACGGATTTGGCCGCGATCGCTACACTGATTTTTGCTTTCGATACAATTTGGCCGGCACAAAAGAGGGGAAGATCGCGGCCGAAGCCGCGCGCCAACACGGGTACGGAAATCGCACCAATGAGCCGTAAAGCGCGGCGTCATAACGCGCGCTCCTAATGGGGAACGTTCAGGGGCGGCTTCTTGCGAAGATTGATACGAATCAAAGCGCCCAGTTGCAGCGCTACTAAGATAATCAAAATTATCGAGAGAAAGGGCTCGGGATGAGAGCGCGCGATGTAATGACCCTGCACGTCATTACGGTGGGGCCGGACATGAATGTCCGGGCGGTCGCCAATACCCTTGTCAAAAACAAGATTAGCGCCGTTCCCGTGGCCGGAATCGACTGCAAGCTGCTCGGGATCGTTTCCGAGGGAGACCTGATTCGGCGCGTCGAGGCGGGGACGGAGAGCCGCCGCTCCTGGTGGCTCGATCTATTCACCTCGAGCAATACGCTGGCGGCGGAATTCGCCAAATCCCACGCGCAAAAGGCGAAAGATGTCATGACGCGCGAGGTCATCACGGCGAACCCCGGCACCAGGCTCAGAACAATCGCCAATCTTCTCGAGAAACATCGGATCAAACGCATCCCCATCGTGGAAAACGATCGATTGGTCGGAATCGTAAGCCGCGCGAACCTCATCCAGGTCTTGGCGGGGCAGAAAGCCGAGTCCTTCGAGGTTGAGCCGAGTGATGCAAGCGTGCGCCAAACGATCCTGTGCCAGCTCGAAACTCAGCCTTGGGCCAAACGGCCCGTCAACATTATCGTTCAAGCAGGCGTCGTCGACCTTTGGGGCTTCGTAAACACCGACGCGGAGAAGAAGGCCATCCGGGTTGCCGTGGAAGCAACGCCGGGGGTGCGCACCGTCAACGACAATTTACATGTGTATCCGCCGCTTGCCCCTGTTTATTGACGAAGCGAGCGCCGAAGGACGCTCGACTGACTTATCTGTCTTCGGGCATCTCCGCCTCGCCATGCCGGGGCGATTAATGTTTGCGCGGCCAGGCCGCTTGAATCGTTTCCGGTTTTGAGGACTGGTCCTTGACCACCTCGATCGTCTGTTCGTTCGGACAATATTTTTGCCAATCCGCCGCCAGCGGCTTGTCCTCAAGATCATGCGCGCAGCGTTTCTTGCTGTCGCATTGCGCGCAGCGCAGCTGAAGATCGCGCATCACCGCGGGATCGATGCTTTTTGGGTCAACCCGAAGCGCCTGCAACCGGCGCATCAAAAGCCCGGCCGCCCCTTTATCGCTGGCGGCAAGAAAGCGGAGTTCGGCGGTCGTGACGCCCAAATCTTCCGCTATGCGGGCGACTTCCGACGGATCGCATTTGGCAAGCTCGTTGATGGCCGCTCTTTTTTCCCAAAAGTCTTTCCACTTCCCCTTCAATGAGCCCATCAACCCATGAAGACTTGATTGCAGTTCGCTTTGCATAACAGCTCTCCGAAATATGAGCTATTATTTCGCAAGGCCGCGCGGCGGCATTGATCTAGGTCAAATCCCGCCAGCAACCCGTACGGGCTCGCGAACCCAGTCCCTCTATTTATTCTTTCGATCCAACGAGATCGTCGAGCCGCGCTTGCTCCGTCGGCGTCAACTTTGCTTCCATGGCCCCGCTCTTGGGCTGCCGCCGGGCGATGACGATCAAAAACAAGACGCCCATGGCGACGGAAGCCGCCGGCAACAGCCACAATAACGCCGTTTGCAAATCGAAGCGGGGTTTCAGCAAGACGAAGTCGCCGTAACGGGCGGTCAGATAATCGAGAACCTGCTGATCGCTATCGCCCGCGCTGAGGCGTTCGCGCACGAGAATGCGAAGATCGCGGGCGAGCGAGGCATCCGAATCGTCGATCGACTGATTTTGGCAAACCATGCAGCGCAATTCCCGCGAAAGGTCGCGCGCGCGCGCTTCAAGTTTTCGGTCGGGCAGCACTTCATCGGGCTGCACGGCAAGGACCGGCGTCGCGCCGATCAACCCCGCGAGCCAGATCAACAGCAGCAATCGATGCATAAATCGCATAAATCACTCCGCCGGCTGCAAGGCGGTCCTGGGCCTTGCGGGTTTTGGCGCCCCGACACGCAAACGGCGGTCGGACAGCGACAGCGCCCCCCCGAGCATCATCACGACGGCTCCCAGCCAGATCAACAGCACCAGCGGCTTGTAGTAAATCCTGACCGCGATGGAATCGTCGGATTTTTGATCGCCGAGCGAAAGATAGAGCTGACTAAAGCCGCGGGTCATCAATGCGGCTTCCGTCGTCGGCATATCGCGCGCGGTAAAATTACGCTTTGACGGGCTCATCGTTCCGATGACGACCCCGCCTTTCCGCACGACGAAGTTGGCGGAAAGCTCGCTGTAGTTCGGCCCGTCGCGCTCTGTGAAGCCGCGAAAGGTAAAATCATAGCCGTTGAGCGACAATGTCTGCGCGGTCTTCACGATCGCGATCTGCTCCGCGCCCCAGTGCGTTTCAAAGACGATGCCGAGCAGCGTGACGCCAAGGCCGAAATGCGCGAAGGCCGTGCCCCAGGTCGAACGCGAAAGCCCTCGCGCACGGATCCATGACAATGCCACGGGCGCACGGAACAGGCTCGTCCGCTCGGCAAGATCGGTGACCGCGCCCACCATCACGAAAAACGCCAGCCCGATCGCAAAAGGCACGAGAATCGATCCTCCGCCCGCGATGGCGAACGTCATGACAATGGCGGCGGCGGCAACCGTCAACGCGGCCGACAATCTTTGGGCGGCGCCCGCGAGGTCGCCGCGTTTCCACGCCATCAATGGCCCGAACGGCACGACAATCAGCAACGGAATAAAGAGCGGGCCGAACGTCGCGTTGAAGAACGGGGCGCCCACCGAAATCTTGGCGCCGGCCAGCGTTTCGAGCGCGAGCGGATAGAGGGTTCCCACGAAGACCGTCGCGCAGGCCGCGGTCAGGAAGAGATTGTTGAAGATGAGCGCGCCTTCCCGCGAGATCGGCGCGAACAACCCGCCTTGCTTCAGCATCGGCGCGCGCCAAGCAAAAAGCGCCAAGCCACCGCCGACGAAGAGCGTCAGAATCGCCAGGATGAACACGCCGCGCAACGGATCCGTGGCGAATGCGTGCACCGAAGTCAGCACGCCCGAGCGGACGAGAAACGTCCCGATGAGCGACAACGAAAAGGCAAGGATGGCGAGTAGAATCGTCCACACCTTCAACGCATTGCGCTTTTCCATGACGACCGCCGAATGCAACAGCGCCGTGCCCGCGAGCCAGGGCATCAACGACGCATTCTCGACCGGGTCCCAGAACCACCAGCCTCCCCATCCAAGCGTGTAATAGGCCCAGTACGAGCCCATCGCGATGCCGAGCGTGAGAAACATCCAGGCCGCGAGCGTCCACGGCCGCACCCAGCGCGCCCAGGCGGCATCGATCCTTCCCTCGATCAATGCCGCGATCGCGAAGGAGAACGTAATCGAAAATCCGACGTAGCCGAGATAAAGCAGCGGCGGATGGATCGCGAGACCGAGATCCTGCAGGATTGGATTGAGATCGCGCCCTTCGAAGGGCGGCTCGGCAATGCGCGCAAACGGGTTCGAGGTAATCAGAATGAA
>JBGPVT010000180.1:0-4310 GCA_041491825.1 Xanthobacteraceae bacterium
AATCCAGTGGGTAACTCGCACCCATAACGGATGAATGACCCGCCCATTCGGGTGCGTGGTCCGCGCGCTTGACGTTACGGCTCCGCTGGTCGCCATCCGATTCATGTAGCAGACAAACGCCTACGGAACCGCATCAGTTTCGCGTGACGAAAGCGTGATCGCCGGAAGTTCCGTTGCGGGCGGAGAAATTTTGCGTCTATGGATAGCGGCGTGATCGACGGAACGGCCATGAACGACCGCAGCACGGAAGCGGATTTTCGCTTTGCCGCCGGCGACGGCTATTCGCTCGCAGCGACCTTGCGCCGCCCCGCCGCGGGGCCGGAAAAGGGATTCGTGCTCGTCGCCGCGGCCACCGCCGTGCCGCGTCAGTATTACGGGAGGTTCGCGGCCTACCTCGCCGAGCGCGGATTCAGCGTAATGACCTTCGACTATCGCGGCATCGGCGGCTCGAAGCCCCCCTCGCTCCGCGGCTTCGCGTGCCGCATGCGCGACTGGGCGGCACTCGACATCTCGGCCGCCGTCGATTTCGCCGCGCGCGAGGCGGCTTCGCCGCTCCTCTATGTCGGCCATTCCTATGGCGGGCAGGCGCTCGGTTTGTTGCCGAATAACCAGAAGGTTTCGCGCGCGCTGTTCGTCGCGGCGCAGATCGGCTACTGGCGATTGTTTCCGCCGCCGGAGAACTGGCGCGTCTGGTTCATGCTGAATGTCGCGGGGCCCGCGGTCGCGCATCTCCTCGGTTACGTGCCGGGACGGCTCGGCATCGGCGAGGACCTGCCGAAGGGCGTCTTTCTCGAATGGGCAAGCTGGTGCATGAAGCCGAATTATCTCTTCGATGACGAGACGTTGGACGCGCGCCAATATTTTCCGAACTATCACGGCGCCTTGCGCGGCATCGGCATGTCGGACGACGCCTGGGCGCCGCCGGTCGCGGTCGGGAAATTATTGGCGGGCTACACGGGGACCGCGCCCCAGCACATCACGATCGCGCCCGCCGACATCGGCGAGAAGAAAATCGGCCACTTCGGATATTTCCGCCCGCAAGCGGGCGAGAAGCTATGGCCCGCCGCCGCCGATTGGCTGGAGAAGTAGTTGTCATAGCCAGCCTTAGCTCGTACGTATTTCGTCATCCTGAGGTGCGAACGAGCGAAGCGAGTGAGCCTCGAAGGAGGACGGCCACGTGCGCCATCCTTCGAGGGCCGCTTCGCGGCCACCTCAGGATGACGCTGAACGGTGATTGGCCGCACGGTTGAAGTAAACGTCAAACCTTATTATGCAGCGTGACGAGTTCCTCGGCGGCGGTCGGATGCAGCGCCACGGTGGCGTCGAAGTCGGATTTCTTGGCGCCCATTTTCACCGCGATCGCCGCGAGCTGCACCATCTCGGCCGCCGCCTCGCCGACGATGTGCACGCCGAGCACGCGCTCGCTCGCGCGCTCGACGACGAGCTTCATCAGGACCGAGGTGGCGCGGCCCGAGAGCGTCGCCTTCATCGGCCGGAATTGCTCGCGATAGATATCGAGGTCGAGGCCCGCTTCCCTCGCCTTCGTCTCGGAGAGGCCGACGACGCCGATTTCCGGCTCGCAAAAAACCGCGCTCGGAACGTTGACGTGATCGGGCTTGGTCGGCTTGTTGCCGAACACGGTGTCGGCGAAGGCGTGGCCCTCGCGGATCGCGACCGGCGTCAACGCCAGCCGGTGCGTGACGTCGCCGATCGCGTAAATCGACGCCACGTTTGAGCGCGAATATTCGTCGACCACGACGGCGCCGTCCGCGTCCAATTTCACGCCCGCCGCTTCGAGACCCATGTTCTTGGTGTTGGGCACACGGCCGATCGCGAACATCACCTGATCGGCGGGATGGCGCTCGCCGTTCGCGAGCGAGGCCTGCAGCGAATGGCCTTTCTTTTCAATCGCGGCGATGGTCTCGCCGAGAATGACCTTGATTCCCCGCCCCACCATCTCCGAGCGCAGGTGGCGGCGGACGTCGTCGTCGAATCCGCGCAGGATCTCGTCGCCGCGATGAACGAGCGTCACATCGGCGCCGAGGCCGTGGAACAGACAAGCGAATTCCGTCGCGACATAGCCGCCGCCCTGGATCACGATCCGCCGCGGCAGCTCGTTCAGGTGAAACGCCTCGTTCGAGGTGATCGCATGCTCGGCGCCGGGAATTTGCAGCCGCACGGGGTGGGCGCCGTTCGCGAGCAGGATCGTCTCGGCGTGCACGCGCGCGCCGGTTTTCAGGAGCCGGAGCGTGTACGCGTCCTCGACGACCGCGCGCGACTCGACGATTTCGACCGCGGCGCGCGCGAGATTGGCGCGGTAGGCCGCCTCCAGCCGCGCGATCTCCTTGTCCTTGTTCGCGATCAGTGTCGGCCAATCGAACTTGGCGCCGGAAACCGTCCAGCCGAAGCCGGCGGCGTCCTCGAACTCGTGCGAGAAGCGGCTGGCGTAGACGAGCAACTTCTTCGGAACGCAGCCGCGGATCACGCAGGTGCCGCCGACGCGATCCTCCTCGGCGATCATGACGCGGGCGCCGTGCCCGGCCGCGACGCGCGCCGCGCGCACGCCGCCGGAGCCGGCACCGATCACGAACAGATCGACATCGTATTCGGCCATTTGCTATCGCCCGCCGGGCCGCGCGCAAGTCGGCCATAGCCGACTTGCGTAATGGATCGTACTGATCTCGGGTAAACCCGAGAAATGGATCGCACTGATCTCGGGTAAACCCGAGAAATGGATCGCACTGATCTCGGGTAAACCCGAGAAATGGATCGCACTGATCTCGGGTAAACCCGAGATCAGTACGGCCATCTCCTCGCTTGCGGCCGCGGTCAGATCGTGTGGCCGCGTTTCTTCATTTCCGCGCGCAGCGCGACGATGAATTCGTCCGAGACCTTCGTGCCCCACTCGCGCGTGCGCGCGAAGCTCTCCTCGAGCACGGCCGGAAGCTCGGTGACGAGCTTCTTGCCCGTCGGCGAGCGGTAAAACGTAATGAGCTCCTTGAGCTCGGCCTCGGTGAAATGACTGGCATAGGCCGTTGCCATCAGCGCGATGATCTCGGGCTGGCGTTTCTCGAAATCGCCGCGGATCGCGGTGATCGACTCGACAAGCGGCTTCTGCAGATCGGGGTTTTGCTGCAGGAACGCGGCATAAGCCTGCTGCATGATGGTGGGGATGACCCCGTCGAAGGCGCGCGCCGCCCCCGAGGCATCGATAATGTCGCGCGCGAGCTGCATCTGCGCCGCGGAAGGCGGCGGGCCCTTCGGAGCCGGCTGCTGGGCGAGGGCCCCGCTCGCCAGCATTCCCAAGGCAATGGTCAGCGCGCCGACGCGAAACGCGCGGGCAATGGTCGGAGGATTCATCTCGATCTCCTTTGCAAGACTGATTTTAGGGCCGCTCGATGACACGAACCCCCTCGCTGCCAGCGAGGATCGCCCGACGAGCCAGCCCAATGAATAGACCGTGTTCGACAACGCCGGGAATCCCGGAAAGACCCTGCGCGAGCTTGCGCGCATCGGGGATCGATCCAAGTCCGGCGTCCAGAATGAGGTGTCCTTGATCCGTGACGAAAACATGGCCGTCCGGCTTATGCCTCAGTCGGATGGGCCCCGGGCACCCCGCCTCCAATACCACCGCCGCGATCGCCTTTTTAGTGGCACCGAGGCCGAAATCAACAACCTCGATGGGAAGGGGAAAGCGGCCGAGGCGGCTTACCCACTTGCTCTCGTCCGCGATCACGGCCATGTCGCGGGAGGCCGCGGCCACGATCTTCTCGCGCAACAGCGCCCCGCCCCCGCCCTTGATCAGGTTGAGGTGGGGGTCGATCTCGTCGGCGCCGTCGACGGTGAGGTCGAGCTCGGGTTCTTCATCGAGCGTCGTCAGCGGCACGCCGAGGCGCTCGGCTTGGGCCCGCGTCGCTTCCGAGGTCGGCACGCCGACGACATCGAGACCTTGCTTCACCCGCTCGGCGAGAAGCTCGACGAAGTAGGCGGCGGTCGAACCGGTGCCGAGGCCGAGACGCATGCCCGAGCGCACGAAATCGAGCGCGCGGCGCGCGGCTTCGCGTTTTGCGGCTTCCGGGCTGTGGGTCGCGGCGGCTTGCGGCACTGTTTCCGTCCGTGAATCCGGCGGCATAAAATGCGGCGCGGTCCTAGCACGCGGCCCAGGGCTCTGCCAGCGGCGCAGGCAAGTTTACGCCGCCTGCGCAAGCTTGGCTGTGCAAGTTTACGCAGCCTGCGCAGGCTTGGCTGCGCCGCAGGCAAGTTTACGCAGCCTGCGCAGGCTTGGCTGCGCCGCAGGCAAGTTTACGCAG